>CAYIQU010000255.1:0-3591 GCA_964365645.1 uncultured Hyphomicrobiales bacterium
CGGTGAAGCCGAGCGCGGCGCCGAAGGCGCGGGCCTCGCGCATTTCCAACAGCCCCTCGGTCTGCACGAACGGCAAATCGAGGGCGGCGAAGTTCAGCCCCTGGCCCTGCAATTCGTCGAGAATCCCGGTCAGCGAGGCGACGCTGAGCAGCCGGGCGAGCAGCGGCGCGTTGACGATCCGATAGTCGCGGGCCACCACGCGGCCGACCAGCGGCTCGCCCGCGTCCCGGTCGCGATAGCTGCCGAAGATTTCCAAGTTTCCGCCGATCATGTTGTCGTAGAAATCGAGCGCTTGCAGCATCGCGCCCGCGTCTTCCGCGTTCAGCGTCAGCACCCGTTCTTCCGCCTCGCGGCCGGGGGCCGGCTTGATGTCGAAGGCGAAGGGCTTATCGGCCTTGCCGACGCGGCCCCGCGCCGTCGCCGTCCGCCAATGCTTGCCGTCGTGGCGGAACGCGCCCTGGACGCCCTCGAACGAGCGGTCCTCGCCCATCCACACCCGGTCCAGCGCGAAAGCAACGCCGAGCTTCAGGTTCGCCGCCGTTTCCTGTTCCGCGCCCGAGGCGCCGCCCTTCAAGACCTGGGACCACAGCGGCCCGAAGTCGAAGCTCGTCCCCTTGAAATCCATGTCCCAGCCGCCGTCGGTCCGCTGCTTGACGGCCAGCGCCGTGTCGGTGCGGCCGTACTTGACCCGGTCGACCTCGATCCGGTCCAGCCCGCTGCCGTCGGCGGCATAGACCGCGCGGCCCTTGATGGTCATGTCCCCGGCGGCCACCGCGAACGAGGGGATCGCGGTCACCACCGTGTCCTTGAGGGCGACGACGGCCTCGGCGGTGCCGGCGACGCCGCGCGCCTTGCTCCAGCCCAGTTGCTTGATCTCGACCTCCAGGTCCTTGAGATCGGCACGCGCCTCGATGGTGCGTTCGCCGGCGCGGCCTTCCGTCACCCGGAGATCAGCGCCGGCGGTGCCCCGGATATGCCCCTGGCCCATGGGGCCGAGATCGAAGCCCAAATCCTCGAGCGCGCGCATCTCGCCGCTGCGCCCGGTCAGGCGGTAGCGGTTGCGGAACGGCGCCTTGGCCTCGAAGTTCTGCCGCCAGTCGATCTGGGCCGCCATGGCCCCGACCCGGGCGGCGCCCTTCAGGTCCATGCCCCGGCGATCGAGGGTCAGGGTCAGGTTGCCCTCGCGCAAATCCTGGCCGAGAAGAACGCGGGCGATGGCGATGTCTTCCAGCCGGGCGGACGCCTTGATGTCGACCTGGTCGGCGGTCAGGGTGTGCTCGAGGATGAACTTGAGCCGAAGATCGGTCGCGACCTTTCCCGCGCTGCCCTCGGGACCGATGCCTAAGCTGGAGGCGAACCGCAGCGGCTCGCTTTCGATCAGGCGCAGGCCGTCGCTGAAGTTTCCGGAAATCGCCAGCGCGATGTCGGCGTACTGGTCGCGCTGGCCCAATCCGGTCAAGGCGATGGCGCCGCCGGTGACGGCGAGGCCGGGGGCCTCGCCCTTTTCGATGGCGATATCAAAACGCGTCGCGTCGAAGGTCGTCCGGGCGAACACGTGGCGCGCCTTGGGCATCGGCGCCAGGTAGTCGACCGTCGCGTCGCGGATGTCCATGTCGCCCTTGAGCGCGGCGATGACGAATTTTCCATCCGCGCCGAGGCGGCCGTCGAGGTCGGCCCGCGCCAGGGCCAGCACGCCGTCGGACAGGTGCGCGACCACCCAGGCCCGCGCGTCGCGGCCCCACGACGCCGGCCAGTATTTCGCGGCGTCGTCGATGCGGATATTTTCCAACCGGCCCCTGGCGCGGATCGCGATGTCGGTCCCTTGCGCCGCCGCCGCCGCCGTCAGCCGCAGCAGCCGGCCGCCGCCGAGATCGAGGCTCATGTCCGTCACCTCGGCCCGCGCCTCGCGCGGGAAATAGACGCCGCGACCCTCGATCCGGCGCAGCGGAACCGGATGGGTCTTGCCGGGCGCGCCGTCGGGAAGGGCGAAGACGCCGTCGGGCGGCAAATCGAGGCGGAAGGTTTCGACCTCGAGCCGGTCGGCCTCGCCGACGTAGCGGCCCTTGAGCGCGAGGCCGCCGAGCGCCATCGTCTGCGACGCCGGTTCGGGCAGGACCAGCCGGCCCGCGCCCCCGGTCAGGTCGAAGCCGAGCGCCTGGCCGCCGCCGTCGCGGGTCAACGCCAACGACGCCGTTCCCGCCAGCGGCAAATCGAGCGCCGCGAACGGCGCGAACGCCTCGACGAATTCGGCGAACGCCGCCGGCCGCGCGTAGCCGAAGGACACGGTCGCCTCCGTCCGTCCGTCGACGGCGTGATGAATGCCCCGGATCAAGACCCGGCTTTCCCGGCCGTCGGCGGCGATTTCGAAGCTGGCCTCGCCGCGCAGGCCGTCGGCGTCGCGGCGCAGGCGCACGTCGGCGGACGGCGCGCTCCAGGTCCGTTGGCGGTCGACGTCGACGAGGGTGAGGTCGGCGCCGAGAATGTTGAGCCGCGCCAGGTAGCCCATCGGCGATTTCGTGTCGGGCGGCGCGAGCAGCTGGCCGAGCAGGCGTTGCAGGAAATCCTGGGACTCGCCCCGAACCTCGCCCAGCGCCACCTCGACCGAGCCGTCGCCGCGCCGCGCGAGGAAAAGCCTCGGGCCGAACAACTCGACGCTGCGCGGCGCGAGCGTGCCGTGCAACAGCGCCTGGGCGCTGAGCGAGAACGACACCTCGGGGATGTTGGCGATCACGCCGCCGCTTTTCTCGAACACGCGGACCGCCTGGACCCGCAGATCGAGGGTCCGGTCCCAGCCGCCCCAGGCCAGGATCGTGTCGCCGAGGCGGAACCGGATTTCGGGATGGAAGGAGTTGAGCGCGTTCTCGGCGTGGCTGGTCAGGAACGTGAGCGAGATCGGCCCCGCCGACAGCCGCCACGCCAGGACGACCACGGCGATGGTCAACCCGGCGCCGAGCGCGCCGAGAAGATTGATCGTTCCGTGCAGGGTGCGTTTGATCAAAAAAAATCCCTCGTCCGGGCGATCGCTTAAGCCATTGACCGGATTGACCGGGAGGCCGCCATCAAGCAGTGTGCGCGCAGCCGAATAACCCAAGGCCGAGGCCATGGCCCCCCTGCGGTTCGCGTGCGCCCAAAGATACGCCCCCACGCCCGCGAGTGCCAGTCTCGCGGCGCTGGGCCTGGAACGCTGGCTCGAAGCCGCCCGCGACTCGGACGTGCCCGGCACGGCCGAGCGCGCCCGGAAACTTGCCGCCGATTCGCCCCCGGATTCCAGCGTGAAACGATTCCTCGACGCCGTGTTCGGCAACTCGGCCTTTCTCGCCCACGCGGCGGCGGCCGAGCCGGAATTCCTGTGCGCGATCCTCGAAGACGGCGCCGACGGTCCCGTCGCCCGCGCCATCGCGGACGTCCGCGCGCTGCGCGCCGCCGTGCTCGAGGAAGCGGATCTGATGCGGCGCCTGCGCGTCGCCAAGCGCCGCGTCGCGCTGGGAGTGGCGCTGGCCGATATCGCCGGCGCCTGGGACTTGAACCGGGTGACGACCGCCTTGAGCGATCTCGCCGACGCCGCGCTGGCCGCGGCGGCCGCGTTCCTGC
>CAYIQU010000256.1:0-3586 GCA_964365645.1 uncultured Hyphomicrobiales bacterium
GGGACCAGGGTCGGCGTGCCGCCGTCGGCCCATTCCAAAATGCGGGGGGGGTAGGCCCAGTACTCGCCCAGGCTTTCGCCCTGGACCGCGAAAACCGGCGTGCCCTTGGCCGCGATCGCGGCCGCGGCGTGATCCTGGGTCGAATAGATGTTGCACGAGGCCCAGCGGATATCGGCGCCGAGCGCCTGCAGCGTTTCGATCAACACCGCGGTCTGGATCGTCATGTGCAACGAGCCGGCGATGCGCGCGCCCCGAAGCGGCTTTTGCGCGCCGAATTCCTTGCGCACGGCCATCAGGCCCGGCATCTCGGTCTCGGCGATGTCGATTTCCTTGCGGCCCCAATCGGCGAGGGCTAAGTCCTTGATCACGTAGTCGGCCATGGCGGGAATCCTGAAAAGGGTGCGGGAAGCGCGGGGTTTAGCAGGGGGCGTGGGCCGGGGCAAGGCCGAAAAGGCCCCGCCCGAACCCGGAAAACCTCTACTCCTGCAAGGCGTTGAAGTCGTCGAGGAGCATCGAAATCCGGCCCGAATCCGTCTGGTCCATGATCAAGAGCGCCCGGCGCCGGGCGGCGAGCGCGTCCATCGCCCGGATGCGCTGCTTGACGCGCGGAATGCTGGTGGCGGTCATGGACAGCTCCTTGATGCCGAAGCCGACCAGCAGCGCGGCGAAGCGCGGATCGCCCGCGATCTCGCCGCAGATGCTGACCGGAATCCCGGCGCGCAGGCCGGCCTCGGCCGAGAACTGCATCAGGCGCAGCACGGCGGGATGCAACGGATCGAACAGGTGCGCGACCGCCTCGTTGGCGCGATCGATGGCCAGCGTATACATGGTCAAATCGTTGGAGCCGATGGCGAAGAAGTCGCACGTCTTGGCGAGCGCGTCGGCGGCGAGCGCCGCGCCCGGCACCTCGATCATCGCGCCGACCGGCGGCAGCGCTTCGGGAATGGCGACGCGCCGGCGCCGCAGGCGATGCGCCGCGTGGCCGAGAATTTCGCGGGCGCGGCGGACCTCGCTCGGCGTCGTCACCATCGGCAGCAGGATGCGGACCGGCCCATGCGCCGCCGCGCGCAGAATGGCGCGGAACTGGGTTTCCAGGGTTTCGCTCTTTTTCAACGACAGCCGGATGCCGCGCAGCCCCAACGCCGACGCCGCGCCCGCGCCGATGTCGTCGGTCAGCGCGGCGGCCAGTTTCTCGGCGCCGATGTCGAGGGTCCGAATGGTGACCGGATGGCCGTCCATCGCCGCGACGACGCGGATCAGTTCGCGCGCCTGCTCGTCCTCGTTGGGAAGGTCGGCGCGGTTCATGAACATGAATTCGGTGCGCAGCAACCCGACGCCGGACGCGCCGGCTTGGCGGACGCCTTCCATTTCGATCGGCAACTCGACGTTGGCTTCGAGCTTGATTTCCGTTCCGTCGCGGGTCACGGCGGGCAAGTCGCGCAGGCGGATCAGGCGGCGTTTCTCGCGGTGGCGTTCCTCGCGCCGCCGTTCGTAGGCGGCGAGCGTCGAAGGCGACGGATCGAGAACGACGCGGCCGGCGTCGCCGTCGACGATCAGGCTGGCGCCGACGCGGGCATGGTCCATCAGCCCGGCGATGCCGAGCACGGTGGGCAAGCCCAGCGCGCGCGCCATGATCGCGGTATGCCCCTCGGCGCCGCCTTGCGCCGCGACGCAGCCGACGATCCGGGACGGGTCCATTTGCGCCGCGTCCGCCGGCGTGATCTGGTCGGCGACGATGATCGCGCCCTTCGGCGCGGCCGAGAACGGCTTGACCGGCGTGCGCGTCAGGTTGCGGATCAGGCGGGTGCCGACGCCGCGGATATCCTCGAGCCGGGCGGCGAGGTAAGGATCGTCCATGGCCGCGAAGGCCCGCGCGATCCCGCCGATCTCGGCCTCGAGGGCGGCCTCGGCGTTGATCCGTTCGCGCTCGATCCGCCCGCGCGCCCCGCGCAGCAGGCGCGAATCGCCCAGCATCTGGGCGTGCGCTTCCAGCAAAAGGCCGAGTTCCTCGCCGGCCGCGCCGTTCATGCCGCGCGCCTTGGCGCGCAGCTTGCCGATCTGGCGATTGGCGCGCGCGACGGCGTCGTCGAGGCGCGCGATCTCGGCGGCGATGTCCCGCGCGGCGACGGCGTAGGACGGCACGTCGACGGTGCCGCTGATCCGCAGGTACGCGGGGCCGACGGCGATCCCCGGCGATACGCCGAGACCCTGGAAAACCTGTTCCGGACGGCGCTCAGGCGTCATCGCCCTCATTCCTCCTGGAACTTGTCGTCGATCAACGCGGCAATGGCCGCCAGCGCGGCTTCCGCCGCCGGACCGTGGACCGCGAGCTCGATTTCCATGCCCGGTCCCGCCGCCAGCATCATCAAGCCCATGATCGAAAGCCCCGAGACCGTCTGCCCGCTTCGCGACACCTCGATCGCGGCGTCGAACTGGCCGGCGAGCTTGACGAACTTCGCCGCGGCGCGGGCGTGCAGGCCGCGCTGGTTGCGAATGACGATTCGGCGGCGAAGGACGGCGACTTCGTCCATCGGCAGGCCCTCGGCCCTCATCTCAGGTGACGTCCCGCGTCAGAAGCTGCGAGGCGATGTTGATGTATTTGCGCCCCGCTTCCTGGGCGCTGAGCGCGGCGGCGGAAAGCGACTCGGTCTTGCGCGCGCTGGCCAGCTTGATGAGCATCGGCAGATTGACGCCGGCGATGATCTCGACCTTCGCCTTTTCCATGATCGAAATGGCGAGATTCGACGGCGTGCCGCCGAACATGTCGGTCAGCACGACGACGCCGTCGCCGGTGTCGTTGCGGGCAACGGCGTCGAGGATTTCGGCGCGCCGCCGTTCCATGTCGTCGTCGGGATCGATGCACACCGCCGCGATCTGGGTCTGCGGGCCGACCACGTGTTCGAGAGCCGCCGCCAACGCCACCGCCAGATGGCCGTGCGTGACCAGCACGATTCCGATCATCCTCTTCGTCCTCCTCGCCGCTTCCTGCCCCGCTCGCCGGGACGCGGCTGGGACCGTTTATTGTGCGCCGCCTTATTGTGCGCTGACGGGGCGGCCGTTTCCAGGTCCCTGTGGCGGATTTCAACGGGAATCCCGTGCCCTTCCAGCCAGCGGGCCAACCGCTCGGCGACGAAAACCGAACGGTGCCGCCCGCCGGTGCAGCCCACCGCGATGGTGAGATAGCTTTTTCCCTCGGCGGCATAGCGGGGCAACAGGGGACCCAGCAATTCCGTCAACCGGCGGAAGAAAGCGGCGAAATGCCGGTCGCGGGCGACGTAGGCGGCCACCTTCGGGTCGCGGCCTTCGAGGGCTTTCAGTTTAGGGTCGTAATGCGGATTGCGCAGAAAGCGCACGTCGAAAACCAGATCCGCCTCGCGCGGCAGCCCCTTGGCGAAAGAGAACGACGTCACGAACACCACCATGCCCGCCCCCGCGCGCTCGCCGAAGCGGCTTTCAAGAATGCGCTTCAATTCGCCCGGCCCGATGCCGCTGGTATCGACGACGGCGTCGGCGGCGTCGCGGACCGGCCGCAACAGCCGCCGCTCGCGACGAATGCCCTCGATCAACGGGCGATCCTCGGCCAGCG
>CAYIQU010000257.1:0-3578 GCA_964365645.1 uncultured Hyphomicrobiales bacterium
TCGCCCATGCACGCCGATTTGCTGCTCGCCCGCGATCACGACGAATCGGTGCGCGGGGACTTGGCCGCCAAGATCGCCCAGATCGCGCCCGGCCTGACCGCCCAGGAACACGACCGCATCCGCAAGATGGCCTACGAGGCCCTGGAAACCCTGGCCCGCGACCAGGCGACGCGGGTGCGCCAAGTCCTGGCCGAGGCGCTGAAAGACATCGCCGACGCGCCCGCCGCCATCATCCGCCGCCTGGCCCTTGACGCCGAGTTGATCGTCTGCGAGCCGATCCTGTCGTTCTCGCCGGTGCTGACGGACGAGGACCTGATCGAGATCATCACCGGCGCCCCGCCCGAGGGCGCGCGCGGCGCCATCGCCCGGCGCCGGGGCCTGCGCGAGAAGGTCGCCGACGCCCTCGTCGCCGCCGACGACGCCGCCGCCCTCGCCGCCCTGCTCGGCAACCACAGCGCCCAGATCCGCGAGGAAACGCTGGACCGCATCGTCGACCGCGCCGTCGACGTCGAATCGTGGCACGCGCCGCTGGTCCGGCGCCCGGCCCTGCCGCGCAAGGCCGCGGCGCGCATCGCCCGCTTCGTCGCCGACAGCCTGATCGACCAGTTGCAGGAGCGCCAAGACCTTTCCGCCGACGCGCTGGAGGAAGTGCGCGCCGTGGTCCGCCGGCGGATCGACGAAGGCGACCTGCCCGCGCCCGAAACCAAGGACAAGGACAAGGGCGCGACGAAGAAAAGCAAACCCACGGCCGAGGACGAAGCCGCCGCCGATCCCCTGGGCCGCGCCCGCGCCCTGCACAAGCAGGGCCGGCTCGACGAGGAGACCGTCGCGGCGGCCGTGCGCGGCGGCAATCGCGCGTTCGTCGCCGCCGCGCTGGCGGTGCGCTCGACGCTGGCCCCGACGGTGGTCGACAAGGCGTTCACGGAACGCAGCGCCAAGGGCTTGGCGGCGGTGACGTGGAAGGCGGGCCTGTCGGCCCGGCTGGCCGAACAGATTCAAGGCAAGATCGGCGCGATTCCGTCGCGCGACGTCCTGCGCCCGCGCGCCGACGGCACCTTCGCGCTCACGCCCGACGAACTGGAATGGCAGATCGGGTTTCTCGTCGATCTCGCCCAGCAGAAGCGCTGAGCGCCACCGCCCACGACTTTGTTTACCCCCCACCCCAACCCTCCCCCGCAAGGGGGGAGGGGGATTCCTTTAAATGCCCCTCGCCCGCGACAGCGGGAGAGGGTGCCGAGCGCAGGCGGGCTTGCGCGCGCTGAGCGCACGACGCGGGTGAGGGCGGAGAAGATGCGCGGGGGCCGACTCACCCGGCGCGGATGAGCGTACCGGCGCCGCGTTCGGTGAACAGTTCCAGAAGCACGACGTGCGGCACGCGGCCATCCAGGATGACCGCGCCCTCGACCCCGCCCGCGACCGCGTCGAGGCAGGTGCGGACCTTGGGCATCATGCCGCCCGAGATGGTGCCGTCGGCCATGCGGGCGTGGACCTCGCGCGCCGTCATCTCGGGAATCAACGCGCCCTTCTTGTCGAGCACGCCCGCAACGTCGGTCAGCATGAACAGCCGCACCGCGCCGATCGCCGCGGCGATGGCGCCGGCGACCGTGTCGGCGTTGATGTTCAGCGTCTCGCCGTCGGGACCGTAGCCGATGGGGGCGATCACCGGGATGATGTCCGATTCCTCGAACGACTGGAGAATATGGGGATTGATCGCCGTCGGCTCGCCGACCAAGCCGAGATCGAGGGTGCGGACCTTTTTCGAGCCGGGGTCGCGCTTGGTCCGCTTGACCCGTTCGGCCCGGATCAGGTGTCCGTCCTTGCCCGACAGGCCGACGGCGAAGCCGCCGGCGGCGTTGATCGCCTGCACGATCTGCTTGTTGACCGAGCCGGACAGCACCATCTCGGCGACGTCCATGGTCTCCTTGTCGGTGACGCGCAGGCCGTCGATGAAGGTGCTTTGGATGTTCAGCCGCTTCAACATGCTGCCGATCTGCGGCCCGCCGCCGTGGACGACGATCGGGCGGATGCCGACCTGGCGCAGCAAAACGATGTCGCGGGCGAAGATGTGGGCGAGTTCCTCCTCGCCCATGGCGTGGCCGCCGTACTTGATGACGAACGTCTCGCCGGCGTAGCGCCGCATGTAGGGCAGCGCTTCGTGCAGCACCGCCGCCTTGGCCAACATCGGATTGTCGGCCTTGGGCTGGGCGGCGTGTTTCTTCGTCGGCGTTTTCTTCGGGCTCATGGGATTCTCGCGTTTCGGCGGACCGGACTTTAGCAGGCCCTCAGCCGTCCGCCAACGCGGCCAAATGCGCGCGCAGCGCCGGAATGTCCCGGCCCTTGCGCGCCGAGGTGACGAACACGGCGGGGTGGGCGGCGGTGTGGCGGGCGGCCTCGGCGACGGCGGCGGCGCGGGCGGCGGCCAAGGCCCCCGCCTTCAAGGCGTCGGTCTTGGTCAACACCAGGGCGTAGGACTGGCCCGCCTCGTCGAGCATCTTCATCATGGCGCGGTCCGGCTCCTTCAACCCGACCCGGGCGTCGATGAGCAGGCAGACCCGGCGCAGGTTCGCCCGGCCGCGCAGGTACGCCCGGGTCAATCCGGTCCAGCGCTTGATGTCGGTCTTGGCCGCGCGGGCGAAGCCGTAGCCCGGCAAATCGGCGAGCATCAGCCGGCCGCCGAGATCGAAGAAGTTGATTTGCCGGGTGCGGCCCGGTTCGACCGAGGCCCGGGCCAGGCCGCCGCGCCCGGTCAGCGCGTTGACCAGGCTCGACTTGCCGACGTTGGAGCGGCCGGCGAAGGCGACTTCGGGCAGATCGGGCGGCGGCACGTCGTCGGGCTTGACCGCGCCCAACACGAAATCACACGGGGCGGCGAACAGCAGCCGGCCCCGTTCGAGGGCCTGGGCGAGGGCGGCTTTATCGTCGTCCGCGGCGATGTCTTGATCGTCGTTCATGGCGTCGCTCAAGGCGGGCGCCCCCCTGGCCCCGGCGGAATTTGAATGGCGGAACGTGAATTACTTGTCCGCCGGCTTCTTCTCGCTCATCCGCCGCAGCGTGTTTTGCAGCATGTGGAAGACGGTATCGCAGCTTTCGCCGACGAAATCGTTATAGCCGCCGCCGGCCGTCCGGCAGTGGTCGGCCATGAACTTTTCCAGATCCTTGCTGATGCGCTGAAGCTCTTCCTTGCGTTTGTCCATGACGACCTCCTGTGTCCCGCGGCCCCGTCACGGCGGCGATTATACACCGCCGGGCAGGATGCGCGGGACGCCTTTCAGGTCGCCTTGACCCCCATGCGCTTCATGATCAGCCATTGCTGGGTCATGGACAGCACGTTGTTCCACGCCCAATAGATGACTAGGCCGGCGGGGAAGCTCGCCAGCATGTAGGTGAAGATGACCGGCAGCCACATGAACATCTTCGCCTGGATCGGGTCGGCCGGCGCCGGGTTCAACTTCTGCTGGAACCACATGGTCACGCCCATGATCAGCGGCCAGACGCCGATCATCAGGAACAGGGGCGGGGTCCACGGGATCAAGCCGAAGAGGTTGAAGACGGTCGTCGGGTCGGGCGCGGACAAGTCC
>CAYIQU010000258.1:0-3560 GCA_964365645.1 uncultured Hyphomicrobiales bacterium
AAGTCGCCGATGGCTTGGACCACCGGGCCGAGGTCGGCGTATTCCTTGGCCAGGCGCGCGAAGTCGCGCCCGGCGTCGCCGGCCGCCATCAGGTGCGCCAGTTCGTCGTGGCGGGCCACGACCCGCTCGAGTTTTTCGCCGAGGCTCACGATTTGTCGTCTCCGTTGCCGGGCGGCGCGACCGCCACCCCGAATAGGTCTTTCAGCGCCCGTTCGGCCGCGCGCATGTCCAAACGGTCCCCGCCGGCGCCCTGATCGACGGCCAGGGCGCGCAGCGCCTCGGACGGCGCGTGCAGCAGGCGGTTCATCAACAACCGGGTCGCCTTGTCGGCGTCGCCGCCGGCGTCCTTGAGCGCGGCGACGCGGGCGTCCTCGAAGGCGCGGCGCAACGCCGCCAGCGCCGGCACCGCCGCGCGTTCGGCGCGGGCCTTGAGGAAAACGCCGACTTCCTCGTCGAGCACCCGGCGGGCGTTGTCGGCTTCCTGTTCACGCACCGAGCGGCCCTGCATCGCCACCCGTTCGAGATCGTCCAAGGTATACAGGAACGCGCCGTCCACGTCGTTGACCGCCGGCTCGACGTCGCCCGGCACCGCCGCGTCGATGAGGAAAATGGGCCGGCGGCGGCGCAGGCGCAAGGCCTCGCGCACCGCCTCGGCCCCGATCAGGTGCCGGCGCTGGCCGAGCGAGGCGATGACCACGTCCGCGCCGGCCAGCCGTTCGACCAGCGGCTCGAGGAGCGCGGCGTGGCAGCCGAACGTCCGGGCGGCGGCTTCCGCGCGGCGCTCGTTGGGATGAACGACGGTCAAGTCCTTCAGGCCCGCCGCCTGCATCTCGCGCGTGATGATCTCGCCCATGTCGCCGCCGCCGACGATCAGGCCGCGCCGGCCGCCGAGATCGCCGTGGATGTCGCGGGCGACCTCGACCGCCGCGGCGGCGATGGACACCGGCCGGCGGCCGATGGCCGTTTCGCTGCGGATGCGCTTGGCCGCGGCCAACGCCGCCTGCATCAGCGCGTCCATTTCGGGACCCGAGAAACCGATCTCGCGCGACAGCGCGTAGGCGTCCTTGACCTGGCCCAGCACCTCGGGCTCGCCCACCACCAGGCTGTCGAGCGATCCGGCGACGGCGAAGGCCTGGCGCACCGCGTCCTCGTCGACCAGCGTGTAGGTCTGGCCGTCCAATTCGGCCGCGCCGACTTCGCCATGGGCGGCCAGCGCCGCCAGGATGATACGCGCCGCGACGGCCGGATCGGGATGCGCCGCCTGGACCTCGATCCGGTCGCAGGTGGACAGCACCACGCCCTGCTTCACGCCGGCCGCGCGCAGGCGCTCGATGAACGCCGGCAGCGCGTCCGCCTCGATGAACAGGCGGTCGCGCAGCGCCATGACGCTGGAGCGATGGTTGGCGCCGACCGCCACGTAGCGGGCGGGGGCGATTTCGGAAATGTCGTCCATGGTCCCGCTATCGGTAGCCGGCGAGACGAGCCTCCAGCTCGGCCAGGGGGATTTCCACCTGCTCGCCCGTTTTCATGTCGCGCACCGGCGCCGCGTCGCGGGCGAGTTCGGACTCGCCCAGCACGATGGCGACGCCGGCGCCGATCTTGTCGGCGCGCTTCATGCGCTTGCCCATATTGCCCGAATAGCCCAAATCGACGGCGAACCCGGCGCGCCGCAGCCGTTGCGTCAGTTGCAGGGCCGCGCCGGCCTCGGCCGGGCCGACCGGAATGACGGCCAGCGCGCGCTGGGCGGGTCCCGGATCGGCCACCAGCAGCGCCAGCCGTTCGACGCCCGCCGCCCAGCCGATCCCCGGCGTCGGCGGCCCGCCCATCTGTTCCATCAAGCCGTCGTAGCGCCCGCCGGCGAGCACGGTTCCTTGCGCGCCCAGCGCGTCGGTGATGAATTCGAACGCGGTGTGGCTGTAGTAATCGAGCCCGCGCACCAGGCGCGGGTTCAACCGGTAGGGCACGCCGCAGGCATCCAGGCCCTTGAGCAGCGCCTCGAAGAACGCCTTCGAGGCGTCGTTGAGGCTTTCGCCCATGGCCGGCGCGTCGGCGACGATGCGCCGATCGCCTTCGTCCTTGGAATCGAGAATCCGGAGCGGATTGCGCGACAGCCGCGTCCGGCTGTCTTCCGAAAGCCGGCTCTCGAAATCGCGCAAATAGGCGACCAGGCGGGTCCGATAGGCGGCGCGGCTTTCGCCGTCGCCCAGCGTGTTCAACTCCAGCACCGTCTTATCGGCGACGCCGAGTTCTTCGAGGATGTGCCGGCCGAGCGCGAGGACCTCGACGTCGGCCTGGGGGGCGGCGACGCCCAGCAACTCGACGCCGATCTGGTGGAACTGGCGCATCCGGCCCTTTTGCGGCCGCTCGTAGCGGAACATCGGCCCGCGATAGAACACCTTCAGCGGCAATTGCTGCTGCAAGCCGTTGGAGATGAACGCGCGCGCCACGCCGGCGGTGTTCTCGGGGCGGAGCGTGATGGCGTCGCCGCTGCGTTCGAAGGAATACATCTCCTTGGTCACGATGTCCGAGGTGTCGCCCAGCGTGCGGACGAAGACGTCGGTGAACTCGAAGATCGGCGTCGCCATTTCGGCGAAACCGTAGCGGGCGGCGACCGCGCAGGCGACGTCCTCGACGCGGCGGTGACGGCGCATCTCGTCTGGCAATATGTCGCGGGTGCCGCGAACCGGTTGCAGCGCGGGCATCGGGAAATCCTTGCTATCGGGTCGTGCCGGAGGCGCGCGGATGGGAAGCGCCGGAGGCGCGCGGAAGGGACATCGTCGCGCCGGCGCGGCGCGGGTAATGGGCGGCGACGTATTCCTCGACCATCTGCTGGAACTCGTCGGCGATGCCGGCGCCGCGCAGGGTCGCCACCTTCTTGCCGTCGACGAACACCGGCGCGGCCGGTTCCTCGCCGGTGCCGGGCAGGCTGATGCCGATGTCGGCGTGCTTGCTTTCGCCGGGGCCGTTGACGATGCAGCCCATGACCGCCAGCGTCATGGTCTCGACGCCCTCGTGGGTCGCGCGCCATTCGGGCATCCGGACGCGGACGTAATCCTGGATCCGCCCAGCCAGATGCTGGAAGACGGTGCTGGTGGTCCGCCCGCAGCCCGGGCACGCCGTCACCAGCGGCACGAACGCCCGCAACCCCATGGTCTGGAGGATTTCCTGGGCGACGATCACCTCGCGGGCGCGGTCGCCGTTCGGCTCGGGCGTCAACGACACCCGGATGGTGTCGCCGATGCCCTGTTGCAGCAGGATCGCCATGCCGGCGGTCGAGGCGACGATGCCCTTCGAGCCCATGCCGGCCTCGGTCAGGCCGAGATGCAGCGCGTAATCGCAGCGGGCCGCGAGATCGGCGTAGACCGCGATCAGGTCCTGAACCGCGCTGACCTTGCACGACAGCACGATCCGGTCGCGCTTCAGGCCGATAGCTTCGGCCTTGGCGGCGCTGTCGAGGGCCGAACGGACCAGCGCTTCGCGCATGACCGCGCCGGCGCCCAGCGGCGCGGGCTGCTTCGCGTTCTCGTCCATCAGGCGCGCCAGCAGTTCCTGGTCCAGGC
>CAYIQU010000259.1:0-3552 GCA_964365645.1 uncultured Hyphomicrobiales bacterium
GAAGGCGTCTTTGGCGCTGGGGATCGTCTATCACAAGGCCAGACAAAACGAAGCGGCGATTCAGGCCTACCAAGATCTTCTCCGAAACTACCCTCAAACAGACGAGGCGACGCGGGCATTGTTAAAAATGGGAATCATCTACAGGGAGATGAAAAGAAAGGCTGAAGAGATGGCGGCCTATGAGCAGGTACTTCAGAGCTACGGCCAGACCAAATATGCGCCGGAGGCGAAACTGCGTTTTCCGGCCCAATCCGGACACCGTTCTGGAATCAATTCGGACACCATTCCGGAGTCATTCCGGACACCGTTCTGGGCTGAATCCGGACACTTTGGGGTATCCGCCGGAAGGGTGTCCGAAATGGCCGGAACGAAAAGGAGTGAAGATAATCGACGCTGGATAACTTAAACCCGTTGGACATCGAAAAGGAGGTGTCCAATGGCAAGGGAGAGGTTATCCATGCGAAAGACGAAAGAGGTACTGCGGCTGCATCTGGTCTGCGGGTTGTCGGCACGCCAGATCGCCCGAAGTATTCAGTCCGCGCGCAGCACGGTGGCGGATTATATCCGCCGTGCGCGGCAGAGCGGCATAACGAGTTGGGAGCATGTCCAGAATTTGGACGAGGCGGGGCTGGAAGGCCGGCTGTTTGCCGCCGCCGATATGAACCGCCCCCGTGAGAACACACGTCCGCAACCCGATTACGGCAAAGTCCACGAGGAACTGAGGAACAAGCATGTCACGTTGATGCTGCTGTGGCAGGAGCACCGGGAGCAGCATCCCACCGGCTATGCGTATAGCCAGTATGTCCATCACTACCGGGAATACAAAAAGACGCTGGACTTGGTGATGCGCCAGGAGCACAAGGGCGGCGAAAAACTATTCGTCGACTATTGCGACGGGCTGTTCATCGAGGATCCCAAGACCGGAGAGAAAACACAGACGCAACTTTTTGTCGGAGTGTGGGGCGCGAGCAACGATACGTATGCGGAAGCCACACTCAGCCAACAGTTGCCCTGCTGGATCGGATCGCACGTGAACGCCTTCGAGTATTTCGGATGCGCGCCGCACGCGGTGGTGCCGGATTGCCTCAAAAGCGGAGTGACCCACGCATGCTATTACGAACCGGACATCAACCGGACATACGCGGATCTGGCCGCCCATTACGGCATCGCGGTTCTTCCCGCGCGACCGCGGCATCCGCGGGACAAGGCGAAAGTGGAGGCCGGCGTGTTGGTCGCCCAGCGATGGATTCTGGCATGCTTGCGTCATCGGCGATTTTACAGTCTATCGGAGATGAACCTGGCGATTCGGGAACTGCTCGATAAGCTCAACACCCGCCCGATGAGGAAAATCAAAAAGTCGCGCCGGGAAATGTTCGAGTTGCTTGATCGTCCCCATGCCCTGCCCCTGCCGGCCCGGCCCTACGAGTACGCCGAGTGGAAACAGGCGCGGGTCAACATTGACTACCACATCGAGGTCGACCGACATTACTACAGCGTGCCTTGCCGTCTGGTCCGTCAGCCGGTGGACGTGCGTCTGACGGCCGCGACCGTTGAAATATTTCTTCAAGGCGAACGGGTGGCCGCCCACGCCCGCTCGAAGGCGGCGCACAAACACACCACCGTGGCCGAGCATATGCCCAAGTCCCATCAGCATCACGCCGAGTGGTCGCCGTCGCGGATCGTGGCATGGGCTGCCAAGACCGGGCCGGACACGGCCAAGTTCGTCCAGACGATCCTCGAATCCAAGCCTCATCCCGAGCAGGGCTATCGCGCCTGCCTGGGGGTTTTGCGATTACAACGACATTACGGTCCCGAGCGAATCGAAGCGGCCTGCCGGCGCGCGCTGGCCTTCGGCGCCATCTCCTACAGGAGCATTCACGCCATATTGGCCAACGGATTGGACAAGCTACAGCCGACTCCACCGACTGGCGCCCAAGCGGCGCTTCTACCCGTCCACGAGAATATTCGAGGCAGCGACTATTATAAAGCCGCTGACCACATCCCATCAGGAGGAACCCCATGTTAAACGAACAGACTCTCGTCAGAATGAACGAACTGAAACTCTTCGGCATGTCACGCGGCTTCAACGACAGAATCGGCCGGGCCGACCATACTGAACTTTCCCACGCCGACTTTGTCGGACTGTTGGTCGAGGATGAGAAATCTTACCGCGAAAATCAGCGCCTCACGAGGCTCTTGGCCTACGCACGCCTCAAAGGTCAGGCCTGTCTCGAGGACATCGACTACAAGCATCCCCGCGGCCTGGTCAAGCAGACCATTCTGGATATGATTCGCGGAGACTGGCTGGAGAAAAAACGAAACATCCTGATCACCGGTCCAACCGGCATCGGCAAAAGTTTTATAGCCTCCGCTCTCGGTCATCAGGCCTGCCGCGCCGGTTTCACCACCAGCTATCTGCGCCTCCCCAGACTATTCGAGTCCCTCTTCGGCTCCAAAGCCGACGGCTCTCATCTCAAAATGCTTTCCCGGCTCGCCAAAATCCACGTCTTGATCCTCGACGACTTCGGCCTCTCCACTCTCTCCGATCCCGAACGAAAAGACCTCCTCGAAATCGCCGAGGACCGCTACAATCTCGCTCCCCTCATCATCACCAGCCAGCTCCCTCTCAAGGACTGGCACATGATCATCGGCGAACCCACCATCGCCGATGCGATCCTCGACCGATTATTTCATCAGGCCTACAAGATTGAGATGAAAGGAAAATCCTTGCGATGACCGCCGATGCCCCTACGGATTCCAAGCTTGTGGATATGCCGCTCCCGTGGAAATGTGGACAGCCCTTCGGCCTGCCCACATTCCCACACTCGCTTGGACAACCCCAAAAACCGGGGTTGCCCACATTTCCACAAGCCGACTGCTATTTTTTTTCGCAGGAAAAATCAAATGGAGGTTGTTTCATTTCGGACACTTTGTTATATCGCTATACGACCAGCGTCGCTTCGCTCCGACCCCGTCCGGATTGACCGGAACGGGTGGCCGAATTGACCGGAATACGCAAAACTGCTGATCGGTGAATACCACATGCGCGCAAAAGACCATGAGAAGGCAATCGCGACGTTTCAGGAATTGGTCGGAGATTATCCGTTGGCGGCCAAAGTCCCCGAAGCCCTGATGGAAATGGGTGCGTGTTATCGAGAGCAGAAAAAATGGCCGGAGGAGATGGCGGCCTATCAGGAAGTTCTGAAGAAATACGGAAACACCGACTATGCGCCAAGGGCGATGTTTGAGATGGGGGAGTGCTATCAGATCACGAAAGAGTACTCGACCGCCATCGAGGTCTTGCGCGATCTGGTCTGGAAATATCCAAAATCAAACGAAGCGCCTCGGGCATTGATCAAAATCGGCCTGATCTACCGGCAGTTGAAAAAGTTTGATGATGAGCATGCGATGTACCAGAAAGTGGTCGATCATTTCGGCAGCACGCCCTACGCGGCGGATGCGCAGATGAAGATCGGGGAGTTTTATCAGAGGGCGAGACATCTTAAAGAAGCGCTTCGGGCATATTATCGGGTGGTCAGGCATTATCCCGAT
>CAYIQU010000260.1:0-3541 GCA_964365645.1 uncultured Hyphomicrobiales bacterium
GCAGCTTCATCATCTCGGGCTGAAGCTTCTTCATCTTGCTCATCGCCACGTAGGACTTGTTGGCGAGCGGATAGAACAGCAGCTTGATGCCGACGGTCAGCGCCAGGATGGCGAGGCCGAAATTGCCCAACGCCTTGTTCAGCCAGATCAGCGCGTAGAAAATCGGCTTGGTCAGGAAATAGAACCAGCCGAAATCGATGGCGAGATCGAAGCGGGGAATGCCGATCTTTTCGCTGTAGTCGTCGAGCAGGCCGAGCTTCTTCGCCCCGGCGAACAGATGAATCCGGTTTTCGCTCGCCGCGCCCGGCGCGACCGAAACCGCCCCTTGCAGGTAGTCGGCCTGGTAGCGATCCTGGTCGCCTTCACGGCGATAAAGGAAGCGGTGCGTCGCCTGCGCCTTCTGGTCGGGGATCAGCGCGGCCAGCCAGTACTTGTCGGTGATGCCGGACCAGCCGCCCTCGGATTTATACTCCTCGCTGCCCTTCTTGCGCATGTCGGCGTAGCTGAACTCCTTCAGCGTTTTGTCGAAAACGCCGAGCGGTCCTTCGTGCAAGATATAGATGTCGGAGGTGTGCGGCGTGCCCGAGCGCGCCAACAGGCCGTAGGGGTGCAGCGTCGCCGCCTTGGGCCCCGTGTTGGCGACCCGGCCGGTGACGGTGAACATGTAGCTCGCGTCCACCGCCAGCGTCAGGGCGAACTTCAGCCCCTGGCCGTTGTCCCACGTCAGCGTCACCGGCTGATCGGGGGTGAGCTTGTCCTTGTCCGCCGTCCAGAGCGTGTCCGGTCCCGGCGCCGTCGCGCCGTCGGCCCCGACCCAGCCGAACTGGGCGTAATAAGCCGACTTGTCCCCCTTGGGCAGGAACAGGGGTTCGGGCTTGCCCTTGCCGCCGGGCTTGTCGAAATACTGCGTGAAGACGAGATCGTCGAGCCGCGCGCCCTCGAGGGAAATGGTTCCCTTCAGCGTCGGCGTCTCGACGGCGATGCGCGGCACCGCGCGCGCCGGGGCGGCGGCGGATGCTATCGCCGGCGCGCCGCCGGGCGCGCCTCCCGGTATCGTTGGCGCGCCTGTCGGCGCTTGCGTTGGCGCGCCTGTCGGCGCGACCGGCGCGACCGGCGCGGGCGGGCGCGTCTTGGCGGAATACCATTCGAACCCGACCACGATCAGGATCGAGAGAAGGATGGCGACGACGACGTTGCGGTTATCGGGGGTCACGGCCGGGATTCTCCTTTAGGCCCGATGGAAATAGACCCGGAAACGGGATCGGGCTCGGAATCGGGAACGGGATCATGTCCGGCGCTGCCCCACGGATGGCAGCGGGCGATCCGTTTCGCCGCCAGGACCGCTCCCTTGAGCGCGCCGTGGCGGCGGATCGCCTCCTCGGCGTAGGCCGAACAGGAGGGCTCGAACCGGCACGCGGACGGCGCGGCGATCAACGCCTGCGCGACCGGCGCCAAGCCGAAGCGCCACGCCCAAACCGCGCCCAGCGCGAACGGGCGCAACAGCGCGTCGAGAAGGGAAGTTCCCAGGGTGGCGTCGGACGATTTCATGGGCTTCATCGGGTCCGCTTCGTCGTCTTCTCGGGTTCGGTTCCGCCGTTGCGCCAGACATCGAGGCGTTTCAGCGCCAGCGTCAGATCGTCGATCAGATCGGGAAAGGGCCGGGTCAGGGTTTCCGCCCGTCCGATCACCACCAAGTCGACGCCGCCCGCGACGCGTCCCTCGACGACGCCCTTGCCGATGATGCCGGCCGCCGCTCGAAGCCGCCGTCGCGCGCGATTGCGCTGGACCGCGTTGCCGACCTTGCGGCTGACGGTGAAGCCGACCCGCACCAGGGCGGGATCGACGTCGTCGTTGCCGCGCCGCGCGCGCAACTCGGGCGCGCCCGGATCGTTGCCTTTCCGCGCGCCTGGGTCGTTGCCTTCCCGCGCGCCCGAGTCGCGACGCCGCGCCTGGACGATCAGGCCGGGGGCGACCCATTTCCTGCGCGCGCCGGCGACCTTGAGGAAGTCGGCCCGCCGCTTCAGACGCGCGACCGTTTCCCCCACGGCGAATCCTTTACGCGGAGAGGCGCTTGCGGCCCTTCGCGCGACGGTTGGAGAGAACCTTGCGACCCCCGACCGTTTTCATGCGCTGGCGAAAGCCGTGGCGGCGCTTGCGGACCAATTTGCTGGGCTGATAGGTGCGTTTCACGAATCGAACTCCGAGGCGGTAAACAAGGCCCGCTGTATACGGGCTGGCCCCCCTCAAGTCAACGCGGCCGGATCGCTTTTCCCCGGGTTTTCCGGCGGTTTCTCGGGATTTTCGCCGGTCCCGCCCCTCTTTATTCCCAACGGGGGTCACGGGGAGGTTACTTTACCCCCCGCCACAGGACGCCTTTACATGTAAATCGGTTCACCCCACCCGCGACGCTCCCCGCCATATCCCCATGACCCCGCCCGCCGCCCCGCCGCCCGACAGGGCCGACCCCGCCGCCCGCAGGACCGGCCGCTTTTCCGTCCGCTTTTCCGGCCGCTTTTCCTGGGCCCGGCTGGTGCCGCTCGGCCTTCTGGCCGCCGGGTTCGCCACCTTCTTTCTTTTGGGCCTCGACCGGCACGTCTCGCTCGACGCCTTTCGCGCCCATTTCGCCGATCTCAAAAGCTGGGTCGCGGCGAAGGGCGTCCTCGCGCTGCTGATGTTCGGCGTTCTGTATGCCCTGCTGATCGCCTTTTCCGTGCCGGGCGGGCTGGCGATGACCCTGGCGGGCGCGATGCTGTTCGGCTGGGCGGCGAACGCCGCCACGGTCGTCGTCGCCGCGACCGCAGGCGCAAGCGCCGTCTTTCTCGCCGCGCGCCTGGGCCTGGGCGAGCCGTTGCGCGCCCGCGCCGGGCCGTGGCTGGCGAAAATGGAAGCCGGATTCAACCGCAACGCCTTCGCCTATCTGTTGGCGTTGCGGCTGATCCCGCTGTTCCCCTTCTGGCTGGTCAATTTGGCGCCGGCGTTCCTGGGCGTGTCGTTGCGCACGTATATCCTGGCGACCGCCGTCGGCATCGCGCCGGCCACCGTGATCTTCAGCATCATCGGCGAAGGGTTGGGCGTCGTCGTCGCCCAAGGCGGCGCCGTCGGCGCCGACCAAGTCCTGACGCCGAAGGTGCTGGCGGCGCTGGCCGGTCTGGCGGCGCTGGCCCTTCTTCCGGTAGGGTACCGGCGTTGGCAAAAACGCGGCAAACCCGGCCCTTAGATCATGCGTCCATGAGCGAAATCCTGACCCCCGATATCTGCGTGATCGGCGCCGGCGCCGGCGGCTTGTCGGTCTGCGCCGGGGCGGCGCAAATGGGTGCGTCCGTCGTTCTGGTTGAGCGCGGCCGCATGGGCGGCGATTGCCTGAATTACGGCTGCGTGCCGTCCAAGGCGCTGATCGCCGCCGCCAGGGCCGCGCAAACCATCCGCGAGGCGGGCCGTTTCGGCGTTGCCGCCGGCCAACCCGTCATCGACGGCCGGGCGGTGTTCGCCAGGGTGCGGGCCGTGATCGCCGCCATCGCGCCGAACGATTCGGTCGAACGCT
>CAYIQU010000261.1:0-3534 GCA_964365645.1 uncultured Hyphomicrobiales bacterium
GCCATGGTCCGCGAATACAAGGGATCGCATTCGGGCGAACACGGCGACGGCCTGGTCCGATCGGAATTCCACGAAGCCATGTTCGGCCCGCGCATGACCCGCGCCTTCGCCGAGGTCAAAGCCGCGTTCGACCCCCAGGGGCTGATGAACCCCGGCAAGATCGTCGACTCGCCGAAAATGGATGACCGGTCCCTGTTCCGCTACAAGCCGGGATACGCGACCGAAAAACTGGACACGGCGCTGGATTGGTCCGACTGGGGCGGCTTCGGCGCGGCCGTCGAGATGTGCAACAACAACGGCGCCTGCCGCAAGCTGGACGACGGCGTCATGTGCCCATCGTTCCGCGCCACCGGCGACGAGAGGCACCTGACGCGCGGCCGGGCGAATTCGCTCAGGCTTGCGCTGTCGGGCCAGTTGGGCCGCGACGCCCTGCTGTCCGACGCCATGGCCGAATCGATGAAGCTCTGCGTCGGCTGCAAGGGTTGCAAGCGCGAGTGCCCGACCGGCGTCGACATGGCGCGCATGAAAATCGAGTTCCTCCATCATTACGTCCGCCGTCACGGGCTGCGCCTCAAGGACCGCCTGATCGCCTACCTGCCGCGCTATGCCCCCATCGCCGCGCGGCTGCCTTTCCTGTTCGCGCTGCGCGACTTGGTGCCGGGCCTGGCCTGGCTCGGCGAACGATTTTTGGGGCTGGCGGCGCGGCGGCCCCTGCCCCGCTTCCGCCGCGACGTCTTCGAAGGCGCCCGGGACGGCGTCAACCCGAACGGGCGCGAGGTGGTGCTGTGGGCCGGCACCTTCGACACCTATCTCGACCCGGACAACGCGCGGGCCGCCCTCAAGATTCTTACGGCGGGCGGCTATCGGGTCCACGCGGCCAAGCCCTTGGACGGCGGCCGGCCGCTGTGCTGCGGACGCACCTTCTTGGCCGCCGGCCTGATCGAGGAAGCCCGCGTCGAGGCCCGCCGGCTGATCGAAGCGCTCGCCCCCTTCGCCAAGCGCGGCGTCCCCATTATCGGGCTGGAGCCGTCGTGCCTGTTCGGCCTGCGCGACGAGGTCGCCGTCCTTCTTCCCGGCGAGGAGGCCAAGGCTTTGGCCGCCGCTGCCGTCACGTTCGAGGAATTCCTGGCCGCCGAGGCCGGCGCCGGGCGACTCGCCCTGCCGCTCAAGGCCATTGCCGCGAAGCGCGCGATGCTGCACGGTCATTGCCACCAAAAGGCCTTCAACGTCATGGGCGCGGTCGAGACGGTGCTGCGCCTGGTTCCGGGACTCGAGGTGACGACGGTGGAGTCGAGCTGCTGCGGCATGGCGGGCGCCTTCGGCTACGGCGCCGATACCTATGCTCTATCCATGCGGATGGGCGAGGCCGCGTTGCTGCCGGCCGTGCGCGCCGCCGACGCCGACACGATCATCGTCGCCGACGGCACCAGTTGCCGCCAGCAGATCGCCGACGGGGCCGGGCGCGACGCGATTCACGTCGCCCGCGTGCTGGAACAAGCCTTGGACGAATCGCGCGGGGGTCGCTCATGAACGAGGCAGTCACGGGTTCCGGCAACGGCGAGCCTCCCCGCAAGCGCCGGCGCGGCACCCTTCACCGGCGCACGGTCAATCGCTTGCGCGACATGATTTTCGAAGGCGACATCAAGCCCGGCGAGCGCGTCACCGAGATCGCGCTGTCGGAACGGCTGGGCGTTTCGCGCACGCCGTTGCGCGAGGCCGTCCGGGTTCTGGCCGGCGAGGGCCTGCTGGAGCCGCTGCCGAAACGCGGCGCGCGGGTCGCCCGCTTGACCGCGGAACGGATCGACGAGCTGTTTCCGGTCATGGGCGCGCTGGAGGCCTTGGCCGGCGAACTCGCCTGCCGCCATATCACCGCCAAGGAAATAGCCGCGATCCGGGTGCTGCACCAGCAGATGGCGATCCATCACGCCCGCCGCGAACTCGATCCCTATTTTCGCCTCAACCAGCAGATACACGAATCGATCATGATGGCGACGCGCAACCCGACGCTGTTTCGCATCTATCTCGGCCTCGCCGGCCGCGTTCGCCACGCGCGCAAGGCGGCCAACATCTCGCAGGCGCGCTGGGACGAGGCGATGGACGAGCACGCCCGGATATTCGCCGCGCTGGAGCGCCGCGACGGCGCCGCGCTGGCCCAATTGCTGAAGCGCCATTTGTTGAAAAAGCAGGAGGCGTTGCGCGATTCGGCGCGCCGGATCGACGGCGGCAAGAACTAGAGCATGATCCGGTCCGCGATCTCGCTGATCCTCGGCGCGCCGCCGGCCGGACGCCTGCCCGGCCGCGTCCAGGACATCATCGCCGCCCAGCAGCGCCACAGCGAAATCCTGATCGGCTGGGTGCAACTCGCCCTGGCGGCGGTGCTCACCCTCTTGTGGCTTTTCTCGCCGAAAATGGGCGATGCCGGATTCCAGCCGGTGCCGTGGGCGCTGGCGTTCTATGCCGCCGTCACCGGCGCCCGCCTAGCGGCGGCCTATCGCGGCCGGCTGCCCGATTGGGCGGTGATGGCTTCCGTCGTCCTCGACATGGCGCTGCTGATGGCGCTGATCTGGTCCTTCCATATCCAGTACCATCAGCCGGCCGCCTTCTACCTCAAGGCGCCGACGCTGCTGTACGTTTTCATCTTCATCGCCTTGCGCGCGCTGCGCTTCGAAACGAAATACGTCGTCGTCGCCGGCATGGCCGCCGCCGCCGGCTGGTCGCTCCTGCTCTGGTACGCGGCCTTCGGGGAAATACGGATTGCCAACCTGGTGACGCGGGATTACGTCGCCTACATCACCTCGAATACGATCCTGATCGGCGCCGAGGTGGACAAGATTCTCAGCATCCTTCTGGTCACGGCGGTCCTGGCCGTGGCGGTCGCCCGCGGCCGGCGCATTCTGTACCGCGCGGTGGCCGACAGCACAGCGGCCCGCGACCTGTCCCGGTTCGTTTCGCCCGAGATCGCCGAACGTATCGCCGCCGCCGAACGCCCGATCCAGGCGGGCGACGGCGAATTGCGGGACGCTTCGGTCCTGTTTACCGACATCGAGGGCTTCTCGACCATTTCCGAGAAATTGTCGCCCCAGGAACTGGCGAGGATGCTGAACGAATACTTCGGCGCCCTCTCGGCGGTCATCGCCCGGCATAGCGGGGTTATTCTTCAGTTCCAGGGGGACGCCTTGCTGGTGGGCTTCAACGTCGTTTCCGCCGCGTCCGATCACGCCGCCAACGCGTTGCGCACCGCGCTCGACATTCAGCGCGCCGTCGGCGCCCGCACTTTCGGTTCCGGCCAAGTCCTCAAGACGCGCGCGGGGATCAACACCGGCCCGATGACCGTCGGCGCGGTCGGCGCCGGCGAGCGCCTCGTTTTCACCGTCCACGGCGACGAAGTGAATATCGCCGCGCGGCTGGAACAGTTGAACAAGCAATACGGAACATACGTGCTGGCGTCGCAGCGGACCCGCGACGCGGCGGGCGAGGCGTTCGCCTACCGCGAAATCGGTTCGATCACCGTGCGCGGGCGCGCCCAGCCGACCG
>CAYIQU010000262.1:0-3528 GCA_964365645.1 uncultured Hyphomicrobiales bacterium
CCGCCGCTGCGCGAGCGGACCGAGGACATTCCCGAGCTTGTCCGTCATTTCCTCGCCAACGCCCAGGCCGAGGGGTTGCCGGCGAAAACCATCGAGCCGGCGGCGATGGAGCGGCTCAAGGCCTATCGCTGGCCCGGCAACGTGCGCGAGCTGGAAAACCTGATGCGCCGCATCGCCGCGTTGCACGCCGACGAGGTCGTCGGCGTGGAAGCCATCGAGGCCGAACTGGCCGACACCTCCGTCGCGCCGACGGCCGAGGGGGGCGAGGATCGCAGCGGCAGCCTCGGCCAGTCGGTCGAGCGGCACTTGGCCGCGTACTTTTCCGCCCACGGCGGCGGCCTGCCCCCGTCGGGCCTGTATGAAAGAATCCTCCAGGAAATCGAGCGCCCGCTGATCGCCCTGACCTTGAAAGCCACGCGCGGCAACCAGGTGCGCGCCGCCGATCTGTTGGGCCTCAATCGCAACACGCTGCGCAAGAAGATCCGCGACCTGCACGTCGTCGTGACTCGCGGAGGCGGGGGCAAGTGAACGCGGCCGGCGAAAGCCCGCCCGGCGCGTGGCGCCGGTTCCGCCTCTGGGCGCGGCGGGTGAATCTGTCGCGCAATCTCGGCTATGGCCTCGGCGCGGCCGCCGTCGCCTCAGGGATCGCCACCGTCGCCGCGATGACCGGCACCCAGGCGGGACGCGCCGACCTGCAAACCGTGATCGCGCTGCTTTATCTCGACGTCGCGCTGCTGTTGCTGCTCGCGGCCGTGGTGACGCGCAAGCTGGCGGTGGTGTGGATCGAACGTCGCCGGGGTCACGGCGGCGCCGGCTTGCACGTCCGTTTCGCCATCCTGTTCAGCGCCGTCACGGTGACGCCCGCGGTGCTGGTGGTCGCCTTTTCCGCCGTCTTCCTCAACGTCGGCATCCAGGGTTGGTTCGGCGAGCGGGTCAGCACCGCGCTGAATGCCTCGATCACCGTGGCGCGGGCCTATTTGCACGAGCACCGCAACACCATTCGCGCCGACGCGCTGGCGATCGCCGCCCAGTTGAACGAGAACGCCCCGGCCCTGGCGGGAGACCCCAACGCCTTGCACCAAGTTTTGTCCTTCGCCGCCGGCCAGCGCTCGCTGCCCGAGGCGGTGGTCATGGACGGGTCGGGGCGGGTGATGGCGCGCTCGGCGCTGTCGCTGTCGCTGGAGTTCGACCGGGTGCCGCCCTCGGCGGTCGAGGCGGCGCGGCACGGCGAGATCATCGTGCTGACCGGCGAGAACGACGACCGGGTCCGCGCCGTGATCCGGCTGGCGCGTTTCGTCGACGCCTATCTCCTGATCGGCCGCTTCGTCGATTCCCGCGTCCTCGAACACGTCCAGCGGGTCGAGCGCGCGGTGACCCAGTACCAATCGACGCAAAGGGAAAGCCGCGGCATCCAGGTCAGCTTCGTCACCCTGTTCATCCTGGTCGCCGTCCTGCTGGTGCTCGCCGCGGTTTGGATCGGCCTGACGCTGGCCAGCCAGATGGCCGAACCGATCGTCGAGTTGATCGACGCCGCCGAACGCGTGCGCGAGGGCGACCTCGCCGCCCGGGTCGAGGCGCGGGGCGGCGGCGACGAGGTCGCCCGGCTCGGCCGCGCCTTCAACCGCATGACCAGCCAGCTGGAAACCCAGCGCCAAGGCCTGATCGACGCCAGCCGCCAGATCGACGAGCGCCGCCGCTTCACCGAAGCGGTGTTGACCGGCGTCAGCGCCGGGGTCGTCGGCCTGGATGCCGCCGGGCTGTTGAACCTGCCCAATCGATCGGCGAGCGAGCTTCTCGGCGTCGATCTGGCGGAGAAAGCCGGCCAACCGCTGCGCGCGATCGTGCCGGAGATGGCGCCGCTTCTCGACGACGCCGCGGCGCGGCCCGACCGGCAGGCCCAAGGCCAGATCCGCCTGACCCGCCAGGGTCAGGCGCGCACCCTGCACGTGCGCGTCGCCGTCGAACGGTCGGAGGGCGTGACGACCGGCTTCGTCGTCACCTTCGACGACATCACCGATCTTCTCTCGGCGCAGCGCACCGCCGCCTGGGCCGACGTCGCCCGCCGCATCGCCCATGAAATCAAGAATCCCCTGACGCCGATCCAGTTGTCCGCCGAGCGGCTCAAGCGCAAATACCTGAAGGAAATCACCACCGATCCCGAGATCTTCGCCACCTGCACCGAGACCATCATCCGCCAGGTCGAGGACATCGGCCGCATGGTCGACGAGTTCTCGTCGTTCGCGCGCATGCCGCAGCCCTCGCTCAAGCCCGAGAACCTGAGCGAAATCTGCCGCCAGGCCGTGTTCCTGGAACGCGCGCGCCACCCCGAAATCGAATTCGTCCTCGATCTTCCGCCCGGCGACGTCACGCTGTCGTGCGACAACCGCCAGGTCAGCCGCGCCATCGTCAACGTCCTCAAGAACGCGGCCGAGGCGGTCGACGCCGTCGCCGACGAGAACGCCGATGCCGGCGGCGCGCCGGCGCGGCGCGCGGGCTGGGTGCGCTTGAAGCTCGCGCCGGGGGACGAGGGCAGGGGACTCGCCACCGTCGTTGCCATCGAGGACAACGGCCGCGGCCTTCCCGCCGAGCATCGCGATCGCCTGACCGAGCCCTACGTGACGACCCGAACCAAGGGCACGGGGCTGGGTCTCGCCATCGTCAAGAAAATCATGGAAGACCACAACGGCGAGCTGTTGCTCGACGACCGCGACGGCGGCGGGGCGCGCGTCTCGCTGGTCTTCAAGGGCAAGTCCGGCGACACGAAGGACGCCGCCGCGTTGACCGCGGCGGCACGCGCGTAATCCGGCACACGTGAAACCGACAACCCATGGCGCATGACATTCTGATCGTCGACGACGAGGCCGACATCCGGGGGCTGGTGAAGGGCATCCTCGAGGACGAGGGCTTCCAGGTGCGCGAGGCGGCCACCAGCGCCGCCGCCCTGCAAGGCGTCGAAACCCGCCGGCCGAGCCTGGTGCTGCTCGACATCTGGCTCCAGGGCAGCGAGCTGGACGGCCTCGGCATCTTGAAGGAAATCAAGCGCGACCATCCCACGGTGCCGGTGCTGATGATGAGCGGCCACGGCACCATCGAGGTCGCCGTGTCGGCCATCAAGATCGGCGCCTACGACTTCATCGAAAAGCCGTTCAAGTCCGACCGGCTTTTGCTGCTGATCGAGCGCGCGATCGAGGCGGCGCGGCTCAAGCGCGAGAACGAGGAACTGCGGCTGCGCGCCGGCAACGACGTCGACCTGATCGGGGATTCGTCGGCGCTGCGCGACGTGATCCACGGCATCGAGCGGGTCGCCCCGGCCAACAGCCGCGTGCTCATCACCGGCCCGGCGGGCGCCGGCAAGGAAGTGGCGGCGCGCATGATTCACGTCCGCTCGCGCCGCTCGAGCGGTCCCTTCGTCGTGCTCAACTGCGCCACCCTCGGGCCCGAGCGCTTCGAGGAAGAGCTGTTCGGCGTCGAGGGCGAGGGCGCCGGCGGCGGCGAAAGCCGTCGCCGCCCCGGCATCCTCGAGCGCGC
>CAYIQU010000263.1:0-3525 GCA_964365645.1 uncultured Hyphomicrobiales bacterium
ACAACCAGGGCGACGACGCCGATAACGAGTAGTTCCTGCCAACCAATGTCGAACATCGCGGAAACCGTGGAGGAACCGTGGGAGGAACCGTCAGGAACGACGCGCGGCCGCGAACGCGACCGGGCGCCGATCGCCCGTCACGGGCGCGGGGACGTTCCGCCGCCCTGAGCGTTGGTCGACGACGCCGAACCGGATGGGGTCGACCCGGACGCCGTTGGGCCGGGCGCGGGCGGATTGGCCTGGGCGTCGATGGACTTCTTGGGCTCGCCACCCTCGGTGGTTTCGCCCTCGCCTTCCTCCTTCAGGTTCTTCTTGAAGGATTTGAGGCCCTTGCCGAAGTCGCCCATGAGCTTGGATATCTTGCCGCCGCCCCCGAACAAAACCAGGACCACCGCCAGAACGATCAACCAATGCCAGATGCTGAACGAACCCATGGAACCACCCGCCTAACCCTTTGCAAATTCAATGAAAGCCGCGCCGCCGAGGGGCGCGGCTCGGGGATAATGGCAGAAAGGACGGGGAGCCGCAACGCGCGGAAAACGGCTCCGAAGGCGACCGTTCAGGTGCCCCTGGACTCGTCTTCGGCTTCCGCGTCGCCCTCGGGATCGAGCGGCTCGGGCGTTTCGCCCTCGTCGGCCGCCGCCTCGACGTCGACGAATTGGCCCTCGGTCGCCAGCATCCCGCGAGCGCCGTAGGTCGCCGGGGTGGAGTCGAGAAGGCCCGCGGCCTTGAGTTCGTCGAGGCCGGGAAGGTCCTTTTCGCTGGCCAAGCCGAAGTGGTCGAGGAACGACTCGGTGGTCAGCCAGGTGACGGGCCGGCCCGGCACCTCGCGCCGGGGACCGGGCTTGATCCAGCCTCGTTCGAACAGCCAGTCCAGCGTTCCCTTGGAAATCTGCACGCCGCGGATTTCCTCGATCTCGGCGCGCGTCACCGGCTGGTGGTAGGCGATGATGGCGAGCGTTTCGACCGCCGCGCGCGAGGGCTTGCGCGACACCTCGACCTCGACCTTCAGGCGCGATCCGACGTCGGGAGCGGTGCGGAACGCCCAGGTCTTGCCCGCGCGCACCAGATTGATGCCCCGGCCGGCGTAAAGGCGTTCCAGCTCTTCCATCACGGGCCTCAGCTTGGCGCCCTCGGGCAGACGGCGGGCCAGCACGCGCTCGCTGACCGGATCGGCGGACGCGAACAAAAGCGCCTCGATCAGCCGGACGTGCTCGAGATCGACCGCGACGGCGGATTGTTCGCCGTTCGCATCCGGTTTCTCCTCGACGGCGGCGACGGTGTCGTCTTCGCTATCGTCGGCTTCCGGCGCGTCGCCCTCGGCCGCGTGGAGAACATGAACATGGGCAAGCCGGCCGGCTTCCTCGTGCGGGAAAGCGCCGGATTCGGCGACGTCGGTCATCTCGGTGGTATCGTTGGGTGCGGTCATTGGGTCGTGGTCTCTGGGTTGGAGGCGGGTTCGGCGGCCGCGTCGGCGGCGCGCATGTAAATCGGGCCGAAGGCGGCATCCTGACGAATACGGATGCGGCCCTGCTTGGCGAGTTCGAGGCTGGCGGCGAACGTCGAGGTGACGGCGGAGCGCCAGATCAGGCCGGTGCCCAGTCCCTTGGGCAGATAGTGCCACAGCACATCCCAGTCGGGAACGTGGCCGACGATGCTGCGCAGCCGCTCGAGCGCGTCCTCGACGGTATAGATCTCGAACGGCTCGATATGCAGCACGCTGCCCTCGCGGCGGCGGCGGGATTCGCCGTAGGCCTTGAGCAACTCGTACAGGGTCAGGTCGACGACCGTCCGTTCGGTCGGCGCGATGGGTTCCGGCGCGCCGCGGGCGAAAAAGTCGTAGCCGAGCCGGGGACGCGCCATCAGCCGCACGCCGGCCTCGCGCATCGCCTCCAGCCGGCGCAGGCGGAACGCCAGCGCCGCGGCCAGCTCCTCGCCGCTGGGCTCGTCCGCGGTTTCGTCCTTGGGCAGCAGCAGCTTGGATTTGAGGTAGGCGAGCCACGCCGCCATGACCAGATAGTCGGCGGCGAGTTCCAGGTCGCGCCGGCGGGCCTCGGCGACGAACGCCAGGTATTGATTGGCCAGCGCCAGGATCGAGATATGGGCGAGGTCCACCTTTTGATCGCGGGCGAGCGCGAGCAAAAGGTCGATCGGTCCCTCGAAGCCCTCGAGGGAGACGACGAAAGCCCCTTCCCCGCTCGGGGCCTCGATTCTGGGTTGGTCTTCGAAATCGGTAACGTTCATTAACAACGGTCCTTCAGCGCACGCCAGCCAAGGCGAGCACGCTTTCGACAAGATACTCCGCGGGCGCCCCGACCAGCCACCAGAATAGATTCAATTCGACGCCCACGATCCGCCCCAGCCACGGCAACACGAAAAGAGCCCCTAGAATCAGTGCAATCCCGATTCGTTCCAATCCCGCCAGAGCCCGCGCCGCCCGCGCGGGCAGAAGCCCCACCGCGATCCGGCCGCCGTCCAGCGGGGGAATCGGGAGAAGGTTGAACATCGCCAGTACCGCGTTGATCCACATCGAATTGAACAGATTGAGGACGATCCATTCCGCCGCCGCCGGCCCGGGAACGAGCGCCGGCACCAACGACACCGCCTTCAACAGCAAGACCGAGATCAGCAGCAGCGCCACATTGGCCGCCGGCCCGGCGGCGGCGACCAGCACCATGTCGCGGCGCGGCCGGCCCAGACGGCGGAAATCCACCGGCACCGGTTTGGCGTAGCCGAACAGGACCCGCCCGCCCGAAAGCAACAGCAGAATCCCGGGCAGGATCACCGTTCCGAACGGATCGATGTGGCGAAACGGATTGAAGGACACGCGACCCAAGACCCGGGCGGTGTCGTCACCCAGCTTCCAGGCGGCGAACCCGTGCGCCGCCTCGTGGAAGGTGATGGCGAACAGCACCGGTAACGCCCACACCGACAGCTGAAAGCCGATGCGGGCGATATCCAGGGAATTGAAATCCATCATCGCGGCGCGCCTTCCATGTTACGCGAGAAGAATGTCGAGGCGGGCGCGGGCGCCGGCCGTTTCGAAAGGCTCGATGCCTTGCCGTCGCCGCGCCTCGGCCGCCGCGACGCGGCGCAGCGCGGCGGGCGCGAGGGTTGCCGCCCCTTCGGCGACAAGACGCATCTCGCCCCCGTCGTCGCCGCAATGAAGCACGACGTCGCAGCCGGCGCGCAGAGACGCCTCGGCGCGCGAGCGGAAATCGCCCTTGAGCGCATTCATGCCGAGATCGTCGGAAACCAGCACGCCGTCGAACCCCATGTGCCCACGGATCACGCCCTCGATCACGCGCGCGGACTGGGTCGCCGGATGGTCGCGGTCGAGCGCCGTATACAGGACATGCGCCGTCATCGCCCATAGCGCATCGTTGAGCGACTTAAAGGGCGCGAAGTCCGTCGCTTCCATTTCGGCGCGGGACGCGTCCACCGTCGGCAGCTCCTTGTGGACGCGCGCGGCGATCGGACGCCGGCTGCGGCTCCTACCCCGCCTGGCCCTGACCTTGGGGGTGA
>CAYIQU010000264.1:0-3499 GCA_964365645.1 uncultured Hyphomicrobiales bacterium
GGCGCCAATATTTTAATGAGCGGCCTCGACTACGAGCGCGCGGTGCTGGCCGGCGGGCCGATCGGCATCATGCAGGCCTGCCTCGACGTGGTGATTCCCTATGTCCATGAACGCAAGCAGTTCGGCCAGCCCATCGGCGAATTCCAACTGATGCAGGGCAAGATCGCCGACATGTACGTCGGGCTCAACGCGGCCCGGTCCTACGTCTACGCCGTCGCCCAGGCCTGCGACCGGGGCGAGACGACCCGCAAGGACGCCGCCGGGGCGATCTTGTATGCCGCCGAAAAAGCCACCGGGATAGCCCTCCAGGCCATTCAATGCCTGGGCGGCATGGGTTACGTGAACGACAGCCCGACCGGGCGGCTGCTGCGCGACGCCAAGCTTTACGAAATCGGCGCCGGCACCAGCGAAATCCGCCGCTGGCTGATCGGGCGGGAATTGTTCGAGGAAACCGCCTGAGGCCCGCGCGAACCCGGTAGCCTCGAACCCCCGGACGTGATGGAATATCGGCCCATCGGCCCCGGCTCGCGCCGGCCGGCATTCAGGCCGGCATTCAGGCCGGCATTCAAGCCGGCATTCAAGGAGGACTCCCATGGCTTCTTCCCCCGATCCCATCGTCATCGTCGGCGCCGCCCGGACCCCCATGGGGGGCTTTCAGGGCGACCTTAAGGACGTGACCGCGCCGCATTTGGGCGCCGCGGCGATCAAGGCGGCGGTCGAGCGCGCCGGCATCAAGCCGGACGACGTCGAGGAAATCATCATGGGCCTTTGCCTGTTCGCGGGGCTCGGCCAGGCACCGGCCCGCCAGGCGGGGCGCTTCGCCGGCCTGCCCGATTCGGCCGGTGCGACGACCATTAGCAAGATGTGCGGCTCGGCCATGAAGGCCTCGATGCTGGCGCACGATCTGCTTTTGGCCGGAACCAACAAGGTCATGGTCGCCGGCGGCATGGAGCGCATGAGCAACCCGCCCTACATTCTCGACCGGGCGCGGTCCGGCTATCGCATGGGACATGGGCGGGTCTACGACCACATGTTCCTCGACGGCCTCGAGGACGCCTACGAGAAGGGGCGCCTGATGGGCACGTATGCCGAGGACACCGCCCAGGCCTATCAGTTCACCCGCGAGCAACAAGACGCCTTTGCCATCGAGTCCCTGAAGCGCGCGCACAAAGCGATCACCGAGGGATTCTTCGATGGCGAAGTGACTCCGGTCGCCGTCAAAGCCGGCAAGACGGAGAGCATCGTCGGCAAGGATGAGCAGCCCCTCAAGGCCAAGCCCGACAAAATTCCGACCTTGAAGCCCGCCTTCCGCGAAGGCGGCACCGTCACCGCCGCCAATTCCAGCTCCATTTCCGACGGCGCGGCGGCGCTGGTCATGATGCGCCGGTCCGAGGCCGAACGGCGCGGCTTGAAGCCGCTCGCCGTCGTTCACGGCCACGCCACCCATTCCCAGGCGCCGGCCTGGTTCACCACCGCGCCGGTGGGGGCGATCAAGGCGTGCCTGGCCAAGGTCGGCTGGCGGGCGGGCGACGTCGATTTGTTCGAGATCAACGAGGCGTTCGCCGTCGTCACCATGGCGGCGATGCGCGATCTCGATCTTCCCCACGACAAGGTCAACGTTCACGGCGGGGCCTGCGCCTTGGGCCATCCGGTCGGCGCCTCGGGCGCGCGGATCATCGTCACGCTGCTGGCGGCGATGGAAAAGTACAATCTGACGCGCGGTGTCGCCTCGCTGTGCATCGGCGGCGGCGAGGCGACCGCCATGGCTTTCGAGCGGGTCCACTGACGGAAAGGCGCGACATGGTTCGGCGCAAGCACGGCCCCACCGTTCTGATCACCGGCGCCAGCCGGGGGATCGGTCTCGAACTCGCCCGTCAGTACGCCGCCGACGGCTGGCACGTCATCGCCACGTGCCGCCAGCCGAAGGCGGCGAAGGCGCTTCTGGCGATCAAGGGCGACATCCGCGTGCGCGCGCTGGACATTACCGATCCGGTCCAGAACAAGGCGCTCGCCCGCGCGCTTAAATCCGAGGCCATCGACCTGCTCATCAACAACGCCGGCATCTACGGTCCGCGCAAGGTCGCATTCGGCCGGGTCGATCGGGAAGCGTGGCACGAGGTTTTCGACGTCAACGTCATGGGGCCGATGATGGTCACCGAGGCGCTGGCCGACCACGTCGCGCGCGGCGCCGGCAAAACCGTGGTCACGATGACCAGCATGATGGGCAGCATCGCGCTCAACGAGTCGGGCGGCAGTTATGTCTATCGTTCCAGCAAGGCGGCGCTGAACATGGTGATGAAGGGTCTCTCGGTCACGCTCAAGCCGCGCGGCATCACGGTCGCCTTGATCCACCCCGGCTGGGTTCGCACCGACATGGGCGGCGCCGGGGCCAATCTTAGCGTCGAGGAAAGCGTCGCCGCCATGCGCCGCCTGATCGCCCGACTGACGCCCACCGACAACGGCCGGTTCTTCAATTACGACGGCAAGGACATTCCCTGGTGACACTCTCATGCTGAATGAAGGCCACGTGCTGATTCGCGACGCCGCGCGCGCGTTCGCGCGGGGAAAGGTCAAGCCGTTCGCCGCGGAGTGGGAGCGGGAAGGAACGCTGCCCAAGGAAGTGTTCGCCGAGGCCGGCGCGCTCGGCCTCATGGGGGTGGCGATCCCCGAGACCTACGGCGGGGCGGAAGCCGGGGCGACGGCGCTGGCCGTCATGCTGGAGGAAATCGCCGCCGGCGACGCCTCGCTCTCGACCGCCCTCAGCGTCCACAACAGCCTGACCTCGGCGGCGATCGGGCGCTTCGGCAGCGAGGAGCAAAAGCGGTTCTGGCTTCCTAAAATGGCGTCCGGCGAAGTGCTCGGCGCCTTCGCCTTGACCGAGACGCAGGCCGGCTCGGACGCCTCGGCCATCCGCTGCCGGGCGGACAAGCGCGGCAACGGCTGGCGGTTGAACGGCGTCAAACAGTTCGTCACCTCGGGCGCCACGGCGGGATTGGTGCTGGTGTTCGCCGTCAGCGACAAGACGGCCGGCAAGAAGGGACTGTCCGCGTTCCTGGTATCCCCGACGACCCCGGGCTACAGGGTTGCCCGCGTCGAGAACAAGCTCGGCCAACGCGCCTCCGATACCTGCCAGATCGCGCTCGAAGACGTCGATCTGCCCGCCGACGCGCTGCTTGGGCGGGAAGGGGACGGCTACAAGATCGCGCTCGCCAATCTCGAAGGAGGCCGCATCGGCATCGCCGCCCAATCGGTCGGCATCGCCCGCGCGGCGTTCGAGGCCGCGCTCGCCTACGCCAAGGAACGGGAAACCTTCGGCCGCAAGATCGCCGAACATCAGGCGGTCTCCTTCCGGCTCGCCGACATGGCGACCGAGATCGAGGCGGCGCGGCTTCTCTATCTCAACGCCGCGCGCCTGCGCGAGGCGGGAACGCCCTGCCTCAAGGAAGCCTCGATGGCCAAGCTGTTCGCCTCCGAGATGGTGGAGCGGGTCTGCTCGGCG
>CAYIQU010000265.1:0-3499 GCA_964365645.1 uncultured Hyphomicrobiales bacterium
GCAGGCCGCGGCCAAAGCCGCCGCAAGGGCGAGCAGGCCGCCGACCGCCGGCACCAGAATCTTGAGGCTCCATTGGGGCAGGTCCGGACTCAGCAGGATGGCCTGGAAGGCCAGCCATTCCGAGACGAAGCCGTTAAGCGGCGGCAGCGCGGAAATCGCGACGCACCCGACGAGAAAGGCGAAGCTGGTCAGCGGCATGCGATGGATCAGGCCGCCCAGGTTTTCCATGTTTCGCTCGCCGGTTGCGGTCAACACCGCGCCCGCGCCGAAGAACAGCAGGCTCTTGAAGAACGAATGGTTGAGAACGTGGAAAAGCGCCGCGGTGAACGCGAGCGCCGCTGCCCACGCCATGTCGTTCCCCAGAAAGGCCAGCGCGAGGCCGAGACTGACGAAAATGACGCCGATATTCTCGATCGTGCTATAGGCGAGAAGGCGCTTGATGTCCTTTTCCATGAGCGCGTGCAGAATTCCGAGCACCGCGGTGGCGGCGCCCAGCGACAGCACGACGAGACTGGACCACCATGTCGGTTCGCCGAGCAGGTCGAAGATGACGCGGATGAAGCCGTAAACCGCGACTTTGGTCATGACCCCGCTCATCAGGGCCGAAACGTGGCTGGGCGCGGCGGGATGGGCGAGCGGCAGCCAGACGTGCAGCGGCACGAGGCCGGCTTTCGATCCGGCGCCCAGCAGCATGAGGGCCAGGACCAGGGCGGCCACGAGCGGCGCGTGTTCGGTCTCCCGGATCGCCTCGAAGCCGTAATTGCCGTCCGCGCCGGACAGCAGGCCGAAGGCGAACAAGAGCGCGAGCGTGCCGAAGCTCGCCATGACGAGATAGATATACCCCGCCCGCGTGTTGCTCTGTTCGCGGTGGTGCGTCATGACCAGCGCCCAGGAGGCGAGCGACATGAACTCCCATGAGAGCAGGAACGTGAAGGCGTCGTCCGCCAGCACCACGAGATTCATGCCGGCGAGGAAGGCCGCGAAGAACGGCAATACCCGGTGCGGAGCCGTTTCGTGGCGGCCGTAGCCGAGGCCGTAGAGGCTGGCCAGCGCGCCGCCCAGGTTGACGACGAGAAGAAAGAACGCGGCGAGGGGATCGAGGCGGAACTGGGCGCCGAGCCACGGGAGTCCGAGCGGCAAGGTCAGGACGGACGCGGCGACCGGGTCGCCCGCAAGGCGGGTCGCGGCCAGGATGCACGCCGTTCCCGAGGCGGCCAGGGTCGCGCCGTAGATTGCGCTCGTCGCCGTTTCCGATCGACCGATGGCAACCGCCAACAGGGCGGCTCCCAGCAACGCGGCAACGCACCACAGCAGGAGGATGACAGTCGGCGTCACGCGCGCTTCCTTCGCCGGCTGGATGTTTCGGCGGCCACGTTATCCTCGCGGGCGCTTGGGCCGCCGTTCGTCGCGTCTTTCAAGCGCACGCCGCGCCCGCCGCTTGGACTGGCCGCGCCGTCCGCGATCAATTCGATGCCGGCGGCATCAAGAGCCGCGATCAGCTTCATCAGGGAATCCACATTGCTGCGGATCACGCCATCGCTGGCTTCCATACGCTGGATCGTCGGAACCGACAAGCCGGCCCGATCGGCCAATTGGCGTTGGTCGATGCCGATAAGCGCGCGGGCGGCCCGCAATTGTGGCGCGGTGATCATTATCACCAGGGCCTTCTTTGTGAATTCACGCGTGATAAGTCATATCTGAAATAGTTTCGGTGATGTGTCAAGCATCGTTTTAGGTGTATAGAACATCAGTCAGCGGAGCCTGGGATTCTCGAAGCCAGACCCTGGAATCGGCCCGTGGAAGAAATGGCAGCGACTTGTTCTCTCGCCTCCGCTTCCGCTCCGTCCGCAAAACGCCTGCACCCGCGCCTAATAATGTGCTTCCGAGATGAATGTCTCGTCAGGGGGGGAAGGGGCCGCCGGAATACGCCGAAATTGGGCGTGGAGGAGGGATGGTTAAGGTATGCGAAAAATAATGTCACTTAATAGTGATATGCATTTTTTGCATAATTGATATGTATGCATTGCGCAAAAATGATATCTAAATCCCTGTATAGTTTGAGCAAGTCGAAGTTAGACGGCTCTCTCGCCCGCTTCCGATTTTGGATCCGGGGGTGAGGTTGTCCGCTCCAAGGTCTGGGATTGTCACTTTCGGGTACGCGAATCCTCCGCGCCCGAGGGGTTTCCGAGTCTCCCTTTCTTTGACCGGACCGGCTTGACCAGGGCTAAGGCGTGGCGGCCGTTTCGGGGCGAATGTCTCGCGGGAACCAGCTTCGAACGGGTTTGTAACAGAGCGAAGAAAGCAGAAGTACCATGGCATCCAAGAGTTCGAACAACGATACCAAGAAGCCCATTGCCGACCGCGAGGAAGATCGTCGCCGGCGGACGTGTTTGATGTGCAGCAAGCAGTTCATGTCGAGCCATATCGGCGAGCGCATCTGCCCGTCGTGCAAGGGCACGTCGGCGTGGCGCGAAGGCGGCTACGCCGCGTAATCGTCGCGCGATCGGCCGCTGTCGGCCTTGAAACAACGGCCCGGAAAGTTCCGGGCCGTTTTCATTTGCGGGGTCAATCGGCCGCGACATCGGCCCTGTGATGGGCGTCATTGGCCCGCCGGACCGGCGGCGCGATCATGGCTCCGCGATCCCGATGGAGGGGGCTGGCTCGATCGGATGAGAGAGGATGCCGGTGACACTGCAAGGAGCCGCACCATGTCCAACATCATCAAATTCCCGATCCTGGTTCTGTATTGTTCGGCTATTTCCAGGCTGGCGGTCTGGTTGAAAATTGAATCGTGGCCGACGTTCACGGTGGAAACGCTGTTGGCGTATCCGCCGCCGTCCGGCTTCGATATCGTGAACGCGACGGTCGCGTTCCTGTGGAGCTTGCCCATCGAGTTCTGGTTTATCGCTCCCGTCGCGGCCTTCATGCTCGCGAGCGCGGCCACGCGGGAAGGCCCCCGACGGGCGAAACCTTCGGCGATCTGAGCGGGCGCTCTCATTTCGCGTTCGGTCCAGTGGACTGGAGGTCAGTGGACTGGAGGATGGGGTGGGATTCGAACCCACGAGACCCGCGAGGGTCTGCCGGTTTTCAAGACCGGTGCCTTAAACCGCTCGGCCACCCATCCTTGTCCACGTGTCCCGCGGGGGCTATCATGCCGCCCAAGTGGGGGCAAGGAGCAGGGGGAATCCCCCGCTGGAGATGGGAACGGCCTGAATACGGTAATATGACAGGGATTCCGGCCGCTCGTGTAAGACCAAAATCCCCCGCTGGTCATAGGCAAGAAACGACACAATAAAAATTGTTTAATAACAATGCATTATATGAAAGTCAGAATTTAATTTGGCTGGATATTAATATTTTCGGTTCACCTCAAAAAAACCGTTGCGACAGTGTTCCGAATTAGTGTAATATCACGTTGCTACCAGTCTACCCCGTGCACAGAAGCGTGCTGGAGGATACGGTGTTAGAAAACACTGCTCATACGACGGAGAGAATTCCG
>CAYIQU010000266.1:0-3489 GCA_964365645.1 uncultured Hyphomicrobiales bacterium
GTCGCGGCGAGCCTGAAAATCCTCGGCATTCCCTTCGAGCGCCGTGTGCTGTCCACCGTCACCGACAAGGAAGCCATTTTCGCGATCAATCCGGTCGGCCGGGTGCCGGCGCTGGTTCTCGACGGCGGCGAAACGCTGATCGAAAGCGGGGCGATCCTGGATTGCATCGACGAATTGGCGGGGCCGGCCCGCGCGCTGGTCCCGGCCGGTGGCGCGGAGCGGCGGAACGTGCTGCGTCTCGTCGCCGTCGCCACCGCCGTCGCCGACAAGGCGGTGGCGCTGCTCTACGAAGGCAAGCGCCGCCCGGCCGAGTACGTCTATCCCGAACAGATTGAAAAGCTGACCGGCCAGGTGAAAAGCGGCCTGGCCGATCTTGAGGGTGCGCTGGGCGCGAAGGAATGGCTGGCCCTCGACCGATTGACCCAGGCCGACGTTTCGGCGGCGACGACGTGGGACTTCATCGCCATCGCGCACCCGGGCCTGATCGCGCCCGCCGACTACCCGCGCCTGGCGGCGTTGGCCCAGCGGCTGGGCAGGACGCCCGCCTTCGCCGAAACGCATCCCAGCCTCGATAATTAAAATCAGTGCACCGATCCCGAGGGATCCTTGAGTGTCGACACCACCGCGCGGTGGATGTCGCGCCACATGGTGTGGCCTTCCGCGTCGCCCGCCGCGCGCAGTTCCTCGGCCCGGAGTTCCGCCTGCCGGGCCGCGTCCTGGCCGTAACGCGCGATGAGTTTGCGTGCCGCCTGGTGTATGGCCATCTCGTTCGTCATCGCCGGGTGCCAAGCCTTTCCAGCCCGTTCTCCGGCGGCGCCCCCGCGATCGGTCTCCCGTATTGCTCTTGGCGCCGTCGACTCGCTCCCTCCGCCGCCCCGGCGCAACGGGGGCGTTCCCGACGGGACGTTAGATCGATCGCGGGATGTCAACCTTGATCCCAATCAAGAATTAGGGTTTTTCCCGGGGTTCGGGATTGTTCCGGAGGGAATCCGACCCTAAAATGAGGGCTCCTCGCGCCGGGGGAGAGCGAACGGCGCGGGGGACAGAGGGGGGAGAAGGCTGGAACTCCCATGACCGCAGGCAACGGCGGCGGACCGACGCGAAACGGCGGCAAGGCGACGAGCTGCTTTGCCTGCCAAACCCGCGAACGCACGGAATGGTGTGCGCTTTCCCACGACGACCTCAAGCTGATCGACGATTCCAAGGGCGTCCGGGAATATCTGCCGGGCGACGTTCTGTATCACCAAGGCGCCCCCTGCGTCGGCGTCTTTTGCGTCCAATCCGGGCTGATCGGCCTGCGCAAGGTCGACCACGACGGCAACTCGGTCCTGGTGCGGCTGGCGTATCCCGGCGACACCGTCGGCTACCGCTCGTTCCTGGCGGGCGAGGAGCATCATTTGAGCGCCGAGGTCCTGAAACCGAGCATGCTCTGTTTCATCGAGCAGGCAACCGCCCGGCGGATGCTGGAAACGAACCCGTCGCTGGGCCTGCGGTTCTTGAAGCGCATGGCGCGCGATCTGGACGAGGCCGAGGACAAGTTCCTCGAAAGCACGAATTCGGACATCCGCGTCCGGCTGGCGCATCTTTTGTTCGTGCTCAAGGACCGCTTCGCGATCGAGAGCGGGAACGGCGCGTTGACCCTGGAATTGCCGCTGTCGCGCCAGGACATGGCGGCGATGATCGGCGTGCGCCCCGAAACCATGTCGCGCACCATCCGCAAGTTCGAGGACGAAGGGTTGGCTTTTTTCTCCGGCCGGACGGTCCGGGTTCCGGACATGGCGGCGCTGTTCGCGCAAATCGAGGTCGATTCCTGACCTTTTCGGCGGGTTGGCCGCCCCGGCGCCCCTTTCAAAGCCTGATCCCCGCGGGATAAACTAACCCCCTAGGGGGACTCCTTCATGCCTTACGTGCTGCTGAACGAAGAAGGGCACATTCTCGCCGTCCACATCGAACCGGTGGAAGGCGCGGTCGAGATCGCGCCCGACGATCCGGCCTTGAAGGAATTCATCTACCGCAACCACCCCGACGTGGCGCAGAAGGAAGAATGGTTCGCGGCCGACTTGGCGCTCGCCCGCGTCATGGAAGACTTGATCGACGTCCTGATCGAAAAGGGCGTCATCATGTTCACCGATTTCCCCGAGGGCGCGCAGAAGAAGCTGATGGCGCGGCGCGGCATGCGCAAGGAATTCGCCTACGTCCAGAACCTGTTCGGCAACGAAGAGGGCGGGTTGGGCGACGAACACGGCGGCACCGGCGACGGCTCGGGCGACCCCGGCACCCCGGGCGGCCAGGGCGGCGGCGGGTTCCTGTAAGCCGCGCGCCGCTGGTCCGGCGGCGAAATCCCGAAATTCAAAGGCGCAGCGTGCGCGCGGCGATGCGGCGCCCGGCGCGGGCGTAGCGCAGGACCCGGCGCGCGTATTCGTATTCGGCGCGCGAGATTCCGGTGCGCGCGGGATCGAGAAACAGCACGTCGCCGTGATGGCGGCCGGTGAACTTGATGGGCCAGAAACCGAGCCGGTCCAGGCGTTCGATGACCCGCCGGACGGCGGGCGTCTGGTTCGGGTCCATGAAGTCGTGGAACTCCACGGTGATCTGCGCGCAGCGCCCGAGCGTCGCGTCGTCGGCGGCGTCGAACATGGCGTATTCGGCGCCCTCGATGTCGACCTTCAGCAGGTCCACCTGCGCCAGCCCGAGCCGCGCCAGCATTCCGGCCAGGGTCGTGCCCGGCACCCGCACCGTTTCCGTCGCGGTCTGCCCCGGCGCCAGGTCGAGCGCGCCGGACGAGAATTCGCCGGCGACCGAATGAAGCTCGACGGGGCCGTCGGTCGCGCCGACTGCGAACAGGTGGCGGTGGACCATGGGCGTTTCGGCGATGAGGGCGAAATTTTGCGGCAGGGCCTCGACCGCGTGGCAGGCGCAGCCGTAAAGGCGGGCGAGATGCCGGGAAAAAGCGGCCGACGACGCGCCGAGGTCGAGAACCGTCGCGCGCGGGCCGAGCGGCCGGGCATAGATCGTGTGAAAGCAGATTTCGGGCCAGCGGCCTCGCTCGTAGCGGCACTCCGTGTCGGTCATGCGGCGGTTCTTTTCTCGGATCGTTACTCCGCCGCCTTCTCGTAGTCCTCGATGGGCGGGCAGGTGCAGACCACGTGGCGGTCGCCGTAGACGTTGTCGACGCGCGCCACCGGCGGCCAGTATTTCCCGGCCCTGAGCGCCGGCAGCGGGAACGCGGCGACCTCGCGACCGTAAGGATGCGGCCAGGCGTCGGCGGCGACGGCATCGGCCGTGTGCGGCGCGTTCTTCAAGGGATTGTCGTCGCGGGGCCACTCGCCTTTCTCGATCCGCGCGATTTCGCCCTTGATGGCGATCATCGCGGCGATGAAGCGGTCGAGTTCCTCCTTGGGCTCGGACTCGGTCGGCTCGACCATCAGCGTATTCGGCACCGGAAACGACATGGTCGGCGCGTGGAAGCCGTAATCCATCAGGCGCTTG
>CAYIQU010000267.1:0-3480 GCA_964365645.1 uncultured Hyphomicrobiales bacterium
GGCCGGACGGCGAACGCCTGGTAATCGCCGCCGCGCCAGTCGGGATCGGCCATGATCGCCTGGCGGCCGACTTCGTGGAAGGCGATGTTCTGCGCGGTGTGGTGCGCGGCCGCCGCGATCGGCAGGGCGGCGAACACGCGCTCGGGGTACAGCGCCGCCCATTCCAGCACCTGCATCCCGCCCATGGACCCGCCGACCGCCGCGAACAGGCTGTCGATGCCGAGATGCTCGACCAGCAGCGCCTGCGCGTGGACCATGTCGACGACCGAGATGACGGGAAACGACGTGCCCCACGGCTTGCCCGTCGCCGGATTGATTTCCTTCGGCCCGGTCGTGCCCATGCAGCCGCCCAGGATGTTGGGGCAGATGATGAAGTAGCGATCGGTGTCGAGAACCTTGCCCGGGCCGACCATCAGGTGCCACCAGCCTTCCTTGCCGGTGACGGGATGGGGCTCGGCGACGTACTGATCGCCGGTCAAGGCGTGGCACACCAAGATGGCGTTGCTGCGCTCGGGGTTCAGCCGGCCGTAGGTCTGGTAGGCGACGGTGAAATCGGCCAACTCGACCCCGCAGTCGAGGCGCAAGGGCTTGTCCCGCCCGAGCCTCACTTGGAAACCGGGCAGCGGCCGGCCCGTTCCCGGAGCGGGAGTCGCGTTCGTCTCGGGTGTGGTGGTTCCGGCCATTGCGCCCGCGCCGTCCCGTTTCAGGGGCCAAGGAAGGGCTTCATTGCTAGAAACGGGGGGGACAAGAGTCAATGTTTTCTTGATTTTGTCCTTTGATTTGGAAGGGACGAACGCTACACCAAAGGCCGGACCGGACCCGCCCCCGACGCCCATGACCCAGCGCCGCCCCACCCTGATCGCCCTGCGCCGCCGCATCGACCGGATCGATTCGGCGATCCACGACCTTTTGATTCGGCGCACCGCCCTGGTCGAAAAGGTGGGCGAGGTCAAAAAGGGCGAGCGGGTGAAAATTCGCCCCGGCCGCGAGGCCGACATCGCCTATCGCCTGATCGCCCGCCACCGGGGCCGTTTCCCCAAGGCGGAACTGCTGCGCATCTGGCGCGAGATCATCGTCGCGACCTTGCCCTTCGAGGGGCCTTTTTCCGTCGCCGTCTTCGCCCCCCACGGCCAGGGCGGCGTCTGGGACCTGACCCGCGACCACTACGGCTCGTTCACGCCCATCACCCGCCACGATTCAGGCCTGGGCGTCATGCGCGCGGTCGCCGGCGGCCATGCCAGCGTCGGCGTCCTGCCGCTGCCCATTCCCGACGACGAGGACGCCTGGTGGCCCGAGATGATGGACTCGCTGGCGCTCGGGCGCGCGACGGTGCGCGTCATCGCGCGGCTGCCGTTCGCCGGCGCCGGCAACGCGCGGGGCCAGAATCCCGGCGCCCTGGTGATCGCGCCCGTCATGCCCGATCCGACCGCCCGCGACCGCGCCTGTTTGGCCCTGGAAACCGACGGCCGCACCGGCCGCGAGGCGATGGTGCGCGCTTTCGCGCGCGCCCGCCTGGGCAAGCCGGAATTGATCTGCTCCGAGAACGAAAACAAGAGCAGCGTCTTGTGGCTCGCCGATTGTCCCGGTCACGTCGCCCTCGACGATCCCCGGCTGGCGGCGCTGACGCGCGCCTTCGACGGCGCCTGCCGGCGGGTGGTCGTGCTCGGCGCCTACGCCGAGCCGCTGGGACCGAAGGACATGGCCGCCGGCGCGCAACCGAAAAAGAAGAAGAAAAAAGGACGGCGGCCATGACCCCGAAAAAAGGCCCCGCGCCCCGCCCCGGAATCATGGACATCGCGCCCTATGTCGGCGGCGAGTCCGGCCTCGAAGGCGCCGCCCGCGTCATCAAGCTGTCGTCCAACGAAAACGCCTTCGGCCCCAGCCCGAAAGCGATCGAGGCGTACACGCGCCTGGCACCCGAGTTGCACCGCTATCCCGACGGCGGCGCGACGGGCTTGCGCCGGGCGCTGGCGAAAGCCTGGGGCCTGGACGCCGAACGCATCGTCTGCGGCGCGGGCTCGGACGAGTTGATCGCGCTGATCACGCGCGCCTATCTGGGGCCGGGCGACGAGGCGCTGTATTCCGAGCACGAATTCCTGATGTATCCGATCGCGACCATGAGCGCGGGCGCCACGCCGGTGAAGGTTCCCGAGACCGATCTCACCGCCAGCGTCGACGCGCTGCTGGCCGCCGTGACGGCGAAAACCAAGATCGTGTTCGTCGCCAACCCCAACAACCCGACCGGCACCTACGTGCCCGCCGCCGAAATGCGGCGGTTGCGCGACGCCTTGCCGGCGGGCGTGCTGCTGGTGATCGACGCGGCCTACGCCGAATTCGTGACCCGGCCCGATTACGCCAGCGGCGCGGAACTGGTCGAGGCCGACGGCGCCGTCGTCATGCTGCGCACGTTTTCCAAGATCTACGGCCTGGGCGGCATTCGCTTGGGCTGGGGCTATTGTCCCGCCGCCGTCGCCGACGTGCTCAACCGCGTGCGCGGGCCGTTCAACGTGTCGTCGGCCGCGCTGGCCGCCGGCGAGGCGGCCCTGGCCGATGTCGCCTTCGTCGACACGGTCCGCGCCCACACCGAGCGGTGGCGCGAATGGACCGCCGCCGAGGCGCGCAAACTGGGTCTCGTCGTGACGCCCGGCGTCGGCAATTTCCTGTTGATCCATTTCCCGCGCAAAGCGGGACGCGACGCGGCCGCCGCCGACGCGCATCTCAAGTCCAAGGGCGTGATCGTGCGCCGGATGGAACGCTATGGCCTGGGCCACTGCCTGCGCGCAACCATCGGCCGCGAGGATGAAATGCGCGCCTTCGTCGCCGCCCTGGCCGAATTCCAGGGCGCCGGGTAAAGTCGCGCCCCATGGAAAACCAGACACCCGCCGCGCCCGCCCCCTTGTTCGCCCCCTTATTCGGGCGCGTCGCGCTGATCGGCATCGGCCTGATCGGCTCGTCCTTGGCGCGCGTCATGCGCCGGGACAAGCTCGCCGGTCACATCGCGGTCGCCGCGCGCACCCAAAAGACGCTGGACACCGCGAAAAGCCTGGGCCTCGCCGACAGCATCACCCTCGATCCGGCGGCGGCGGCGAAGGACGCCGATCTCGTCGTCATCTGCGCGCCCATGAGCGCCTACGCGGCCATCGCCAAGGCCATCGCGCCCGCGCTGAAACCGGGCGCCATCGTCAGCGACGTCGGCTCGGTCAAATCCATCGTCGCCCGCGACGTCGGCCCGCACCTGCCCCCGGGCGTGCACCTGGTGCCGGGGCACCCCATCGCCGGAACCGAGCATTCGGGACCCGAGGCCGGCTTCGCCGAGTTGTTCCAGGGCCGCTGGTGCATCCTGACGCCGCCCGCCGGGACCGAATGGACGGCGGTCGAGCGCGTCGCCGATCTGTGGCGCCGCGCCGGCTCGACCATCGAGATCATGGACGCGGCCCACCACGACCGGGTGCTGGCCATCACCTCGCACCTGCCGCACCT
>CAYIQU010000268.1:0-693 GCA_964365645.1 uncultured Hyphomicrobiales bacterium
GAATCGCTTTTGTTTTCCGGCGCGCTTTGATCTGCGTCATCGCCGCCATGGTTGGGCGGGTTGCGCCAGTAATCCGACACCTCGGTTTTGCCGCCGTCGCGGGTGTGGGACTCGACATGCATCATGCCGTCGTGGGTTTTTTCCGAGCCGGTTCTCTGGTTCAGTCCCTCGTCCATCGCCGCCATCTCCCGGTTGGTCTGTTCGACCAAATGCGCGACGTGCTCGGGCGGCAGCGGCTTTACGTTGATGATCATGCCGGTATCGTCGCGGCGTTCCGGACCGGGATAGAGAATTTCGAATCCTCGTTTCACCAGACGCTGATATGTGGGAAAGCGCGGATGCGTCGCGTCCCAATAGGCAGGTTCGCGCATCAATCCGACGATGGATTGGGGCGTCAGGGGCTGGGGCAGTCTCGGCGTCGCGCGGGCGAATCCCCGCGCGCTCGAATAAGTGGTCATGGGAATCTCTCCGCACGGTTTAACAGGGGTCGTGGGGTTCAACCTAGGAGAACAAGAACATAAGACGAACGGAAAATCAAGACTATTTTCTTCAAACGCAATTAATATTGACTTATGGGATAATATAGGATATATGTCCTTTAAACAGCGCTCGGCGATGGAAGGCTCCGCGTAACTCCCCTGCGTCATGCCCGGCCCCCGGGTCCGGCCCCCGGGTCCGGCCCCCGGGTCCGGC
>CAYIQU010000268.1:703-3470 GCA_964365645.1 uncultured Hyphomicrobiales bacterium
CACAGGCCGGCCCGAGGACAGGCCATGGCGATGGGGGAAAGCTTGGCCCTTAGCCGCCAGCCCCCGCTGGCCACTCGTTGTTTGCTTCGCGTCACTTCCGTGCCGCTACGCGGTTTGCTTCGCGTCACTTCCGTGCCGCTCCGCAGCCCCGCCCATCCGGGCGGGAAAATGATGATAAATGACGATAAATGATGAGGAATGATGATGAAAAATGCGTTTTTTTATCCTGTTTCGTGGCCTATCAATGCGTTAAGCCGTTTTTACCTGTCCCAAACCCCTCGCGACCCCCACATCCGACGCTCCGAACCTTCCCGCAACCCCCCGCAAACCCCTGGTGCCATGACAAAAGCCGCCGCCAAACCGAAAACCAAACCGAAGCCGGTCCCGTCCAAGCCGGTGAAAGCCGCCGCGCCCGCCATTCGCGTGCTGCTCGCCAAGGTCGGCCTCGACGGCCATGATCGCGGCGTCAAGATCGTCGCGCGCTGCCTGCGCGACGCCGGCATGGACGTGATCTACACCGGCCTGCACCGCACGCCCGAAGAAGTCGTCTCGGCCGCCGTGCAGGAAGACGTGGACGTCTTGGGCGTCAGCCTGCTGTCGGGCGCGCACATGACCATCATCCCGCGCATCCTCAAGCTCTTGAAGGACAGCGGCGCGGGCGACATCCAGGTTCTCGCCGGCGGCGTCATGCCCGACGAGGACGTCGCCCGGCTCAAAAAGATCGGCGTGCGCGAAGTCCTGCTTCAGGACACGCCGCCGGACGCCATCGTCGCCGCCGTGCGGCGGCTCGTCGTTCGCGGCCGCCGCTAGAACCGGGGCCGTCCATGGAATTCTGGTCCTACCCGCCCGCGTTCGATCCCGGCTATCGGCCCGATCCGAAAAGCCGCTACTGGTTTCCGGTGCGCGAAACCATGCCGGCGGCCGAGCGCGAGAAGGCGATCTTGGCGCGCCTGCGCGAGGTCATGGCCTACGCCTATGCCCGCGCGCCGTTCTATCGCCGCAAGTGGGACGAGGCCGGCGTTCATCCCGACCGCATCCGCAGCCTGGAAGACTTCGAGCGCGTTCCGGTCGTGACCAAGGCCGAACTGCGCGCCGCCCAGGAACACAGTCCGCCCTTCGGCGATTACCTGTGCATTCCGGAAAGCGAGATTCACCACATCCACGGCACGTCGGGCACCACCGGCCGGCCGACCATGTTCGCCATCGGCCGCGACGATTGGCGCTCCATCGCCGAAGCCCAAGCCCGCGTCATGTGGGGCATGGGCCTGCGGCCGGGCGACATGGTGTTCATCGGCTCGGTGTTCAGCCTCTACATGGGATCGTGGGGCACCCTGATCGGCTCGGAACGCCTCGGCGCCAAGACGTTTCCCTTCGGCGCGGGCGCGCCCGGCATGTCGGCGCGCGCCGCCCTGTGGCTGAAACTGACGCGGCCCAAGGCGTTCTACGGCACGCCGTCCTACGCGCTGCATCTGGCCGAGGTCGCGACCCTTGAGGGCATGGACCCGCGCGACTTCGGACTCGAGCTTTTGTTCTTCTCGGGCGAGCCCGGCGCGTCGATCCCCAGCATCAAGGCGCGCATCGAGGCCCTCTACGGCGCGCAAGTGATCGACTGCGGCACCATGGCGGAAATGTCGCCGTGGATGAACGCCGCCGGAGCCAAGGAAACGCCCGGCATGATGCTGTGGCAGGATTTCGTCTACACCGAGGTCTGCGATCCCAAGACCCACGCCCGCGTCCCTTACGGCAAGCAGGGCACGCCGATCTACACGCACCTGGAGCGGACCTCGCAGCCGATGATCCGGCTGCTGTCCAACGATCTGACCCATTGGACCGACGAGGCCAATCCCTGCGGGCGGACTTATCCGCGCCTGCCCGACGGCATCTACGGGCGGATCGACGACATGTTCACGATCCGGGGCGAGAACGTCTATCCCAGCGCCATCGATTCCGCGCTCAACGAAATCGCCGGCTACGGCGGCGAGCACCGAATCGTCATCAGCCGCGAGGGCGCGATGGACGAATTGCTGGTGCGCCTGGACGCGACCGAAGCTCTTTACCGGGCGGGCGCGGGCGCGCTCGACGACCTGCGCCGCCGGACCGAGGACAAGCTGCGGACCGTGCTGGGCGTCCGCGCCCGGGCCGAGGTGGTCGCCGCCGGCGTCATCCCGCGCACCGACTTCAAGGCCCGGCGCGTGATCGACGATCGCGACCTGTTCCGTTCGCTCAAGCAAACCCTCGGCGGCTGACGTCATGGCGAAAAAGAAAACCCGCGCGAAGAAAATTCCGGCGTTGCCCGCGCTGAAAAAAGAAGACCGCGCCCTGCTCGACGGCGTGCGGAAAGGGAATATTCGCGCCATCGCGCGCGCGATCAGCATGGCCGAGTCCGGCTTGGCGGAAGCCCGCGCGCTGGCGGGCGCGATCTACCGGCTGGCCGGGCGCGCCCATGTGATCGGTCTCACCGGCGTGCCGGGCAGCGGCAAGTCGACCATGGTCCGCGCGCTGGCGCGCACGTTGCGCGACTCGGGCCGCACGGTCGGCATCGTCGCCATCGATCCGTCCAGCCCGTTCTCGGGCGGCGCGATCTTGGGCGACCGGGTGCGGATGACCGACATTTCCGGCGATCCCGGCGTGTTCATTCGTTCGATGGCGACGCGCGGGGCGCTGGGCGGGTTGTCGGCGGCGACGCTGGATGCGGTCGACGTGCTGGATGCCGCCGGCTTCGACGTGGTGCTGATCGAAACCGTCGGCGTCGGCCAGGACGAAGTGG
>CAYIQU010000269.1:0-3447 GCA_964365645.1 uncultured Hyphomicrobiales bacterium
CCTTGGGGTCATTCAGGTCATGACGTTTTCCTTGCCCAATATCCTGACCTATTCGCGCATCCTCGCCATTCCGGTGGTGGTGGGGCTGATGATGCTCGACCGCCCGCTCGGCAACTGGCTGGCGCTCGCGGTCTACGTCGCCGCCTGCATCACCGATTTTCTCGACGGTTACTTCGCCCGCGCTTGGGACCAGCAGTCGAGCCTGGGGCGGTTTCTCGACCCGATCGCCGACAAGCTGCTGGTCGCGGCGGTGCTGTTGATGTTGGTCGGCGTGGATGCCATCGAGGGGCTGGCGCTGTTGCCGGCGGCGCTGATCCTGTGCCGCGAGATCCTGGTTTCGGGCCTGCGCGAGTTTCTCGCCGGCGCCCGGGTCGGGATGCCGGTCAGCCAGTTGGCCAAGTGGAAGACGGGCCTGCAAATGACGGTGATCGGGGTTCTGATCGTCGGCGACGCGTTGCCCAACATCGGCCCCTTCACGGTGATCGATATCGGCGTCGCCGGCCTGTGGATCGCGGCGGTGCTGACCATCATCACCGGCGCCGACTACATGATCGCCGGGATCAAGCACATCCGCGCGACGGGGTCGGATCGGCGATGAAAGTTTTCGGCATCGCGGGCTGGAGCGGCAGCGGCAAGACCACCCTGCTGGTCAAGGTGTTGCCGGAATTGACGGGGCGGGGTTTCGCGGTTTCGACCATGAAGCACACCCACCATAATTTCGACATCGACAGGCCGGGCAAGGATTCCCACGAGCACCGGCTGGCCGGCGCGACCGAGGTGATGATCGCGTCCTCGGCCCGCTGGGCGCTGTTGCATGAACTTCGCGGCGCGGCCGAACCGGACATGGAGACGCTGATCGCGCAGATGGCGCCGGTCGATCTTCTGTTGATCGAGGGATTCAAGTTTCACCGCCATCCGAAGCTGGAAGTATTTCGCCCCGCCATCGGCAAGCCGATGTTGTGCGCCGAGGATAAAAGCGTGGTCGCGGTGGCGAGCGACGGAACGATCTCCGGAATCGGAATACCCCGCTTCGACATGAATGATGCCGCCGGCATCGCCGATTTCATCGTCGATTACGTCGGGCTGGCGAAGGGCATGCGCCATGGCGCAGCTTAAGGACGATTGTTTCGCGTTCGCCGGCGGCCTGATGCCGTTGCCGCGGGCGCTGGAAACCTTGATGACCCGCGTCGCGCCGGTGGCGGAAAGCGAAACGGTCGGACTCGCCGACGCGCTCGGGCGCGTTCTTGCCCGGGACATCGTCGCGCCGCGCGACGTGCCGCCCCACGACAACAGCGCCGTTGACGGGTACGCCGTTTATTCCGGCGACCTCGACCCCCAAGGCGAAACCCGCCTGCCGGTCACGGGCCGCGTCGCCGCCGGGCATCCGCTCGGCCGGCCGGCCCGGCGCGGCGAGGCGATCCGGATTTTCACCGGCGCGCCGATCCCGGCCGGCGCCGATGGCGGTCCCGATACCGTCTACATGGAAGAGGACGTCCGCGCCGAAGGCGACGGAGCGTTCTTTCCGCCCGGCCTGAAAAGGGGAGCGAACCTGCGCCATCGGGGCGAGGACGTTCGCGTGGGCACGACGGTTCTTGCCCAAGGCCGGCGGCTGCGGCCCCAGGATTTGGGCGTCGCGGCATCCGTCGGCCATGCATCGCTTCCCGTTTTTCGCCGTCTCAAGGCGGCGGTCTTTTCCACCGGCGATGAAGTGCGCGATCCGTCCAGCGAGGCTCCAGAAGGCTGCATCTTCGACGCCAATCGGTTCGCGATCATGGGGCTTTTGCGCGGGCTGGGCTGCCAAATCTCGGATTTGGGGATTCTCCCCGACCGGGAGGCCGACATCCGCGCGGCCCTCGGCCAAGCCGCCCCGACGCACGATCTGCTGGTCACCTCAGGGGGGGTGAGCGCCGGCGAGGAAGACCACGTCAAGGCGGCCATCGAGAGCGCCGGCGGGACGATCCGCCTCTGGCGGTTGGCCATCAAGCCCGGCCGGCCGGTCGCTTTCGGCACGCTCCAGGGCGCGGCCTTCGTCGGCTTGCCCGGCAACCCGGTCGCGGCCATGGCCACCTTCATGCGCATCGCCCGGCCGATGATCTTGCGGCTGGCGGGCGCCGAGGCCGCGGAACTGGAACCGAAACGCTTTCGCGTGGCGGCGGATTTCATCCACGGCAAAAAGGCCGGCCGGCGGGAGTGGGTGCGGGCGCGACTTCTTTCCGGCGCCGACGGCCAGCCGGTCGTTCGCAAGGTGGCGGGATCGGGGTCGGGGATTCTCACGTCCATGACCGTCGCCGACGGGCTGGTCGAACTGACCGAGGACGTGGAGAAAGTAACCCCCGGCCAGATGGTGGATTTTCTTTCCTTCGCGGAGTTGCTGGCATGACCATTCGGGTTCTCTATTTCGCCTATTTCCGCGAACGCGCCGGCCGCGCCGCCGAGACCGTTTCGCCGCCCGCCTCGGTCGCCACCGTCGGTCAGTTGGTGGATTGGCTGAAAAGCCAAGGCGACGGGCGCGAAAAAGCGTTCACCGAACCCACGCTGATCCGGGTCGCGGTCAATCAGGACTATGTTACAGTGGATCATCCCGTCCGGCCGGGCGACGAGGTCGCTTTCTTTCCGCCGGTCACGGGGGGCTGAGGGCAAGGACAACGACGCATGATCCGGGTGCAGCGCGAGGATTTCGACGTCGGCGCGGAAATCGCCCGGTTGAGCGCGGGCAAGACCGTCGTCGGCGGCGTTTGCGTCTTCGTCGGCCTGGTCCGCGAGATGGCGGGCGAGGCGGCCGTCGGCGCGATGACGCTGGAACACTACCCCGGCATGACGGAAAAGGAGTTGGCCCGGATCGAGGCCGAGGCGCGGTCGCGCTGGCCGCTGGAAGACGCGCTGGTCATCCACCGTTACGGCCGGTTGGAACCGGGCGATCGAATCGTGCTGGTCGCCACCGCCTCGGCGCACCGCGAGGCGGCGTTCGCCGCCTGCCATTTCCTGATCGATTGGCTGAAGACCCGCGCGCCCTTCTGGAAAGAGGAAGAAACGCCCGAAGGCAGGCAATGGGTCGCGGCCCGCGAGTCCGACGACGCGGCCGCGGCGCGCTGGAAAAAGGCGTGATGCCCGCATGAGCGACGACAACGACGAACGGGGCGAGAAGTGGCCGATCAAGGCCTATCGCAACCCGCGCTTTCTTTCCAGCCGCGCGGGGCGTTCGGTGCGGTTGCTGGCCGAATTCGAGGAACCGAAGGCGCGCTTCGACCGCTACGATATTTCCGACACCATCGTTTTCTTCGGCTCGGCCCGGGTTTCGCCGAAGGACATCGCCGAGGAACGGCTCAACCGCATCAAACACTTTGCCGGCTTCCCCGAGTTGGCGATCCGCGAATGCTTGCAGATCGGCGGCCTCGACATCGAGGACGTGGACTGCATCGCCATCGGACGCGACGGTCGGGCGAACCT
>CAYIQU010000270.1:0-3444 GCA_964365645.1 uncultured Hyphomicrobiales bacterium
GAAAGCCGCGCGCCATCGCGGCGACGAACGACGTCCGCGGGGGCTGGTCGGGCGGCGCTTCAAGCGGACGCGCCGCGCCGGGAGTGGTGATCTCGATACCGGGCATGGGGCGCGGACCCTAACAGGCCCTCGGTCCCGCATCCAGGACGGCGAAAAAAAGGCGGGGCCTTCTGGCCCCGCCCCTCGTTTCCAATGGATCGTCGGTCTCGCTTAGGACGCGTGCCGCTCGGCGCGGGTGAACCCCGCGTGGGAGCGCAAATCGTTCAGCCGGCGGTGGTGGGATTCGGCGAACTCGACGACCAGGCGCTGGTAGGGCTTGGCGAACTGCACCAGCGAGCGGCGTCGGTCGCGGGTGTCGGTCGCGGTTTCCAGCACGCCCAGCCCGCGCATCTGGGCGATGCAGCGGATCGCGGTGCCGCGGGCCAGGCCGGTCGACAGGTAGACGTCCGAGACGCTCGGCGTCGTTCCCGCCACGTGGCAGCGGAACAGGTAGTACAGGATTTCGCTGGCGGTCCGCTCGACGCGCCGGGAAATCCGCTTGACGCCGGGGCGGGCGAGCGTGCCGTTGACGCGGGTGAAAAGCTGGCGCGGCGCTTCCATCCCTTCCTGCATCAAGAGGCGGGCGAACGCCGCCACCGACGTGCCCGGCGCGGTCTCCTCGAGGGCCGGCGACAGGTCCTTGCGGGCGAACGGGCGAGCTTCGATTACATTCATCATGGTCATGGTCCCTTCGGATAGAGCGCTAAACTCGGGGACCATCTATAGGGAAACTCCCGGGGGTTGGCTGTGATGGTGCTCACATGGCACATATCCCCGGATTTCCGGGGAAAATCAGGGATAGGGCGATCCCTGGAATTTTAGATAAAATGACGCCGCGCCTTTTCCCCGCGAACCCCTGGAACGGACTCCCCCTCATGCCCCCCTTGCCGATCCCTTCCGCCGACGCCCTGGTGCTCGCGTGGTTCTTCCTCTGCTGGGCGGGGTACGCCTATTACGCCGACCACAGCCGCTGGGGGACGCGGGAATTGGCCTCGATCCTGCACGATTACCGCCTGCGCTGGATGCGGCGGATGCTGGAGCGGGACAACCGGATCGCCGATGCCACCATCGTCGCCGCGCTTTTGCGCAGCAATAACCTGTTCATCACCACCACCTTGTTCATCCTCGCCGGCTTGGTGACGGTGCTGGGCGCCATCGACCGGGCGCGCGAAGTGGCCGGGGGGCTTTTCTTCGTCGCTCCGGCGGCGCGCGAGGTCTGGGAAATCAAGCTTTTCGTGCTAATCGGCATTTTCGTCTACGCGTTCTTCAAGTTCACCTGGTCGTTGCGCCAGTTCAACTTCTCGCTGGTGCTGGTGGGCTCGGCGCCGATGCCGAAGGAAACCACCGCATCCGACCAGGCCGATTTCGCCGTCCGCGCGGCCATGCTGGGGACACGGGCGTCGTCCAGCTTCAACCGGGGCCAGCGCGCCTATGCTTTCGGCCTGGCGGCGCTGGCGTGGTTCATCCAGCCGTGGGCGCTGGCCGTCGCGGCGATCTGGGTGGTGCTGGTGCTCTATCGGCGCGATTGCCGCTCGGTGACGCTGGCCACGCTCGCCGACCCGGTGACGGACATGGGCGAACGCCGGCCGAAATAGTCCCCGGCCTTGCCGGACGGGGCCGGGCGCCTATATTCCCCCTCATGGACAACGTCGATTTCAGCCTCGATCCCGGCAAGCCGCCCGCGCGCACGCGCGTCGTCGTCGCCATGTCGGGCGGCGTCGACAGCTCGACCGTGGCGGCCTTGTTGAAGGAGCAAGGCTTCGACGTCGTCGGCGTGACGTTGCAGCTTTACGACCATGGCGCGGGCGAATCCCCGCGCGCTATCATTGATGCGCCCCTAACGGGGCGACCGGGCGGGCGGACCTGCTGCGCCGGGCGCGACATCCTGGACGCGCGCCGGGTGGCGGATGCCCTGAATATCCCCCATTACGTCCTCGACTACGAATCCCGCTTCCGCGCCGAGGTCATGGAACCCTTCGCCGACGGTTATTTGCGCGGCGAAACCCCGATCCCGTGCATCGAGTGCAACCGGACCGTCAAGTTCCGCGATCTTCTGGCCACCGCGCGGGACTTGGGCGCGGACGCGCTGGTCACCGGCCATTACGCCAGGCGCGTCGAAGGCCCCGAAGGCCCGGAATTGCACGCGGGCGCCGACCCGGTCCGCGACCAAAGCTATTTCCTGTTCGCCACCACGCGCGAGCAGTTGGCCTTGCTGCGCTTTCCGCTGGGCGGCATGGACAAGGCCGCGACCCGCGCGCTGGCCGAACGGCTGGGCGTGCCGGTCGCGGCCAAGCCCGACAGCCAGGACATTTGTTTCGTGCCCGACGGCAATTACGCCCGCACCGTCGAAAAGCTGCGCCCCGGCCGCGCCCAAGCAGGCGCGATCGTGGACGGCGCCGGGCGCGTGCTCGGCCGGCACGAGGGCATTCTCAATTTCACCGTCGGGCAGCGGCGCGGCCTCGATCTGGGCAACGCCGGCGGGGGCGAGCCGCTGTACGTGACCCGCATCGACGCGGCCGCCAACCAAGTCGTGGTCGGGCCGCGCGCGGCGCTGCTGAAAACGCGCCTGACGGTCCGGGCCGTCAATTGGCTGCTGGCGGCGCCGCCCGCGGCGCCGCTCGCGGTCACGGTCAAGGTCCGCTCAACCCAGCCCCCCGTCGCCGCGACGGTCCGCGCGCTGGACGACCGCCGCGCCGAGGTGACGTTCGATCAATCCCAGGGCGCGATCGCGCCCGGCCAGGCGTGCGTGTTCTACCGGGGGTCCCGCGTCCTGGGCGGCGGCTGGATCGAGTCCGCGTAGCACGACAGAAGTCGTGCGAAGCGAACAAATGAAAATCGCTCACTGCGCGGCGGCGACTTCGCCGGCGCGGGCCAGCGTCTCGCGGGCGGCGGCGGCTTCCTGCTGGCGGCGCCACATGGCGGCGTAGACGCCGTTCCGCGCCAAAAGATCGGCGTGCGCGCCGCGTTCCACGATTTGGCCTTCCTCCATCACCAGAATCTCGTCGGCGTCGACCACGGTCGAAAGCCGATGCGCGATGGTCAGCGTCGTCCGTTCGGCCGAAACCTCGCGCAGCGATTTCAGGATTTCCTGCTCGGTCGCGCTGTCGAGCGCCGAGGTCGCCTCGTCGAACAGCAGGATCGGCGGGTTCTTCAGGATGGTGCGGGCGATCGCCCCGCGCTCCTTCTCGCCGCCCGACAATTTGAGGCCCCGCTCGCCGACCATGGTCTTGTAGCCGTCGGGAAATCCCGCGATGAAATCGTGGATATGGGCCAGCTTGGCCGCCTGCTCGATCGCGTCCGCCGTCGCGCCGGGGCGGCCGTAGGCGATGTTGTAGTAGATGGTATCGTTGAACAGCACCGTGTCTTGCGGAACCATGCCGATGGCCGCGCGCACGCTGTCTTGGC
>CAYIQU010000271.1:0-3418 GCA_964365645.1 uncultured Hyphomicrobiales bacterium
CCGCGCCGAGGGCGCAAATTAAGCGCGGAATTACTTCTTGCGCCCGCGCCGAGGGCGCAAATTAAGCGCGGGAGTTGGGGGAAGAAAATATATATCCTATTGTGGGAATAAAGTCAAGTCCGCCGCCCGAAAAATTGGCGGCGGAGGAGCGACTCGACCCCTCGACGGCCCCCGGCATATCCGGAACGGAAAAATCGTGGAAAACGACGAAAAGGCCCCTCACCCTCCCAGCCCTGACGGGCTGGTTCCCTCCCTCTCCCGCCATCGCGGGAGAGGGGGTTGAGCGCGACGCGAGTTCGCGCGCAAGCCGCGCGTCAGCGCAACCCGACGGCCTTGCGCAGCGCCTTGTTCACGCGGCCCTGCCAGCCCCGGCCGGTCTTGCGAAAGCGGTCCAGCACGTCGCGGTCGAGGCGCAACGAGACCAGGTTCTTGGTCGGGGCCTTTTGCGGCCCGCGCCGCTTGCGATAGGCGGCGACGATGGCCGGCACGACCTCGGCCGCCGGGCGGGCGCGCTTGAAGTCCGCCGCCGTCCATTCGGGATTGTCCACGTCCTTGGCGATCCCGGCGTTGATCGCGGCCTCTTCCTCGTCGCGGAGCCTGGACAGGGCTGTCACGGCGCGGGCCTTGGCGCGCTTGCGTTCAGGGGTGGCCGACATAGCGCTTGATCTCCCTTCTATTGGCCTTTCTCAGACTGATCACGCGAACGATGGTTCCGCGCGGCGTCCAGACCAATGCGTAAAGCCGTGGGCCGATGAAGCCGAACGAAACATTCCGGGGTTCGTCGTAACGCCGGCGAGCATCGGGAAACGTGAGCGCCGTATCCCACTCGAAGTCCTCGGCTTCGGTGAAATCGACGCCATGCTTCGCCAAATTCTCGGCGCTCTTGTCCCGGTCCCATTCGTACATCTTCGCACATTGTATCTACAATATAACTGGGGTGCAAGCGCCGAATCCGCCGGGGCGCCCCTGCCCCGCGTCGTGGGAATCGCGCCCCGATCTGCTAGACTCGCCCGAATCGAAAGGGCGGGCGCGATGAAGGCCAGGGCCGAGCTTTTCTTTCACGGCGCCGCCGAGACGGTGACGGGATCGTGCTACCGCGTCGTTCGCGGCGACGGGCCCCATGACGGCGGCGAGAGCGGCGCCTTCCTGGTCGACTGCGGCCTGTTCCAGGGCACCAAGACGTTGGCGCAATTGAACTACGGCGCCTTTCGCTTCGACCCCAAGGCCATTCAATTCCTGTTGCTGACCCACGCCCACATCGACCACAGCGGCCTGATCCCCAAGCTGGTCAAGCACGGCTTCGCCGGGCCGATCCATGCCACCGAGGCCACCCGCGACCTGCTGAGCTACATGCTGCCCGACAGCGGCTACATCCAGGAAACGGAGGTCCAGCTTCTCAACAAGCGCAACCGCCGCCGCGGCCGGCCGGCGGTCGAGCCCATCTACACCCACGCCGACGCCGAGGCCGCGCTGGCGCGCATCCGCCCGGTGCCGTTGCGGGAATGGTTCGAGCCCCGCCCCGGCGTGCGGGCGCGCTTCTGGAACGCGGGCCACATCCTGGGCGCGGCCTCCATCGAGGTCGAGATGGCGGCGACCGCCGACGCGATCAAGGCCGGGCGGCCGATCCGCCTGCTCTTTTCCGGCGACATCGGCCCGTGGGATAAATCCTTCCACGAGGACCCCTCGGCGCCGACGGACTTGGACTACCTGGCGGTCGAAAGCACCTACGGCAACCGCGACCGGCCCCATTTTTCGCCCGCGCAACGGCGCGAGATCCTGCGCCGCGAATTGACCGACGGCCTGGCCGCCGGCGGCCCGGTGTTGATCCCCGCGTTCGCCATCGAGCGCACCCAGGAACTGCTCTACGACATCGGCGCGCTGATGGACGCCAACGCCCTGCCGCCGACGCCGGTGTTCCTGGACAGCCCGCTGGCCATTCGCGCCACCCGCGTGTTCCAGGCCCACGCGGCGGAACTGGAGGAAAAGGATTTCGAGCGCCTGGTCGTCCGCAACCCCCACTTCCGCTTCGTCGAAACGGCCGAGGACAGCATCGGCCTGGCCAGGATCGCCGGCAACGCCGTCATCCTGGCCGCCAGCGGCATGTGCGAGGCCGGGCGCATCCGCCACCATTTGAAGAACAACCTGTGGCGGCGCGACGCCACCGTGCTGTTCGTCGGCTACCAGGCGCCGGGCACGCTCGGACGCATCATCCGCGACGGCGGCAAGCGGGTCCGCATCCACGGCCAGGAAGTCGCCGTCAACGCCCGCGTCCGCGCGTTGGAATCCTATTCCGCTCACGCCGACCGCGCCGAGCTGGTGCGTTGGGCCTGCGCGCGGCTGCCCGTGCGCGGCGCCGTCTTCCTGACCCACGGCGAAAGCGCGGCCCTGGAGGAATTCAGGCAATCCCTGATCGACGCCGGCACGCCCGCCCGCCACGTGGTGGTGCCGCGCCTGGGCGAGTCCTTTCAATTGGTTGGGCGCGGCCGGCCTGGAAGCGGAAGACCGGCGCGGGGCGAAGGCGCGCCCGTGTTCCCGCGCGCGGACGTCGCCGCCGAAGATTGGCACAACGCCTACGCTCAATTCCTGCTCGGCCTCGGGACCCGCTTGCAGGGCCTCGACAACGGCGCGCGCCTCAAGCTGCTGGCGCGGCTCAAACGGGACATGGGGGAAAGGTAAAGGTTTCGGGCGGAGCGGGTCGGGTCGCATAAGGGGCTGTTTTTAGGCTGTTTTCGGCAATTTTTTCGGGGCAACGGCCCCACCGGCGGACGCAACGCCCACGCTCGGGGGTTGTATCCGGTCGGGAGAAAGAACAACTATCATAGGAAGACCGTGCGGCGGCGCTCGTGAACACGAGGTCGATCCGATGGGCAATGACGACCGTAGCGGCGTCTGGCTTCTCCTGGCAACTCTGGTCGGGGCGATCTTTTTCGCCGAGCTGACCATCATGCTCGTGCTGGATCGCCTCGCGATCGACGACATGGTTCTGGAAGGGATCATCGATAGCGCCTTCCTCGTCGCCGCCCTGTTTCCAGTGCTCTATTTTCTCGTTTTCCGAAGCATCCTCGACAAGAACGCCGCGTTGCTGGCGACCCAGCGCGAACTGAAGGCCACCAACAATCATCTCGAACTGCGGGTGAAGGAGCGCACCGGGGAGCTCGAAGCCGCCAAGCATGCCCTTGAACGCAACGTGGTGGGCCTGCACACCCGCCAGCGCGAGATGGCCATCCTCGGCGAAATGGGCCGCCTGTTCCAGGCGTGCCGGGATATCAATGAAGCCTATTCGGTCGGCAAAACCCAGATCTCCCACCTGTTTCCCGGCATCTCCGGGGCGCTCTACCTGATGAACGCCTCGCGCAACGTCCTGGAAAAGACCATGAGCTGGAACGATGACGGAAAGCTGCGCGAATTCTTCTCGCCC
>CAYIQU010000272.1:0-3417 GCA_964365645.1 uncultured Hyphomicrobiales bacterium
CGCCGATGGGCGCGCTCGCGATCGGCCTCACCGCCGGAATCGCCTGCTATTGGGGCGCGATGGCCCTCAAGCAGATGCTCGGTTACGACGACTCGCTCGACGTCTTCGGCATCCACGGCGTCGGCGGCATCGTCGGCGCGCTCTTGACCGGCGTCTTCGCCGCCAAGGCCATCGGCGGCACCGCCGGCGTTTTGGAAGGCAACGTGGCCCAGCTCTGGGTCCAGGCCGAAGGCATCGTCGGCACCATCGTCTGGTCGGCGGTCGTGAGTTACGTGCTGCTCAAGATCACCGATGCGCTGGTAGGCCTGCGCGTGGACGCCGAGACGGAAGTCGGCGGCCTCGACATCAACCTGCACGGCGAAACGGTGCACTGACCAAAGGACCGGGGACCGGGACACCGGTCCGGGTTCAAGGCCTCGGGCGGATTTCGTCGGTCTCCCCGCCCGGGGCCGCCAACCCTCCCCAAGCCGACGTTTCGGTCCTTGGTTCTTGGAGTACGGAGGTCCGGGTGGCGAAAGCCGCCCGGGCCTTCGGCTATGCCCGTTTTGACGATTTATTGGGCTGTCTTTCGCCGATAGCCTTGTTTTTGAGCAACGCCTTTGTCGTTCCGCTTGCGGACTAAAATTAAAAATCTCACGTAATGCGTTGATTTAGTTCGTTCTGTTTTTGGGTCGGCGATCTGGCACGGTCCTTGTAATGGGAGTCCCCGGCTTGGGGACTTTTTTTATTTTTGGAGACCGAACATGGACCAGCTCAAAGCGGGCTCGGACGTCTTTTTCCTGTTGATGGGGTCGGCGATGGTGCTCGCGATGCACGCGGGCTTCGCCTTCCTGGAAGCCGGCACGGTGCGGCGCAAGAACCAGGTCAACGCCCTGGTCAAGATCATCGCCGATTTCGCCGTCTCGACGATGGCGTATTTCTTCATCGGCTACGCCATCGCCTACGGCATCGATTTCCTCGCCGGCGCCAAGGTGCTGACCGGGCAAGCGGCGGGGCCGGGGCACACGTTCGGCGCGGCCGGGTACGACCTGGTCAAGTTCTTCTTCCTGCTGACCTTCGCCGCGGCGGTGCCCGCCATCATTTCGGGCGGCATCGCCGAGCGCGCCCGCTTCTGGCCGCAGATCGCGGCGAGCGCGATCCTGGTCGGCTTCGTCTATCCCGTCTTCGAGGGCATGGCGTGGGGAACCCGCTTCGGCTTCCAAGATTGGATCAAGGGCCTGTTCGGCGAGACGTTCCACGATTTCGCCGGCTCGGTCGTCGTCCACGCGGTCGGCGGATGGATCGCGTTGGGCGCGGTGATGCTGCTCGGCGCCCGGCAAGGCCGCTATCGCGCCAACGGCACCATGGTCGGCGTGCCGCCGTCGAACATTCCGTTCCTGGCGCTGGGGTCGTGGATCCTGTCGGTCGGCTGGTTCGGCTTCAACGTCATGAGCGCGCAAAACGTCGCGTCCGTCTCCGGCCTGGTCGCCATGAATTCGTTGATGGCGATGGGCGGCGGAATTCTCGCCGCGCTGGTGGTCGGGCGCAACGACCCCGGCTTCATCCACAACGGCGCGCTGGCCGGCCTGGTCGCCGTGTGCGCCGGTTCCGACGTCATGCATCCGATCGGCGCGCTCGTCACCGGCGGCGTCGCCGGCGCCCTGTTCGTCTGGGCCTTCACGTTCTCCCAGGCGCGGATGAAGCTCGACGACGTGCTCGGCGTGTGGCCGTTGCACGGCCTGTGCGGCACCTGGGGCGGAATCGCCGCCGGCATCTTCGGCCAGGCGGCGCTGGGCGGCCTGGGCGGCGTGAGCCTGGGCGCGCAATTGGTCGGCACCGGCGTCGGCGTCGGCGTCGCGCTGGTCGCGGGTTTCGCGGTCTACGGCGCGCTCAAAGCCACCGTCGGCATTCGCCTGGACGCCGAGGAGGAATTCCAAGGCGCGGATTTGTCCATCCACAGCGTCGGCGCCTACCCCGAGGAAGACGTGTCGAAACGGTAAACCCCGCGCCCAGCCTGGGTTTCCGCCTTGAAGGCCCGAGGATATCCTTTAGGATGGCGCGGTCACGAACCGAAGACCGCGCCATCCGTTTCATGCACAATCCGCGCATCGACGAACTTGCCGATTATCCCTTCGACCGCCTGCGCGCGTTGTTGGGCGACGCGACGCCGCCCGCCGGCCTGGCGCCTCTGGTGTTATCCATCGGCGAGCCGCAGCATCCTCAGCCGAAATTATTGACCGAGACGCTGGCCGCCAACGCGCATTTGTGGAACCGCTATCCGCCGACCGAGGGCACGCCCGAGTTGCGCGCCGCCGCCGCCCGCTGGCTGACGCGCCGCTTCGGCTTGGCCCCCAACACCGTCGATCCCGCTGTTCATGTCCTCTCGGTCGCCGGCACGCGCGAGGCCCTCTACATGGCCGCCGACTTGGCGATCCCGGAAACGAAAAACGGCGCGCGCCCGATGGTGCTGATGCCGACGCCCTACTATCACGTCTACGGCGGCGCGGCGATCATGCGCGGCGCCGAGCCGGTGTTCCTGCCCGCGACCCGTGCGACCGGATTCCTGCCCGACCTCGACGCCATCGGCGACGACGCCTGGCGCCGCGCGGCGCTGTTCTATCTCTGCTCGCCCGCCAATCCGCAAGGCGCGGTCGCGAGTCTCGATTATTTGAAGCGCGCCGTCGCGCTGTGCCGCCGCCACGACGTGGTGCTGGCCGCCGACGAATGCTATTCGGAAATCTACGACGAGACGCCGCCCGCCGGCTCGCTGCAAGCCTGCGCCGCGCTGGGCGGCGGGTTCGACAACGTCCAGGTTTTCCAATCCCTCTCGAAGCGTTCCAGCGCGCCCGGCCTGCGTTCGGGTTTCGTCGCCGGCGATCCCGCCTTGATCGCGCGCTTTCGCCGCCTGCGCGCCTACGCCGGCGCGGCGCTGCCGCTGCCGATCCAGGCGGCCTCGATCGCGCTGTGGGCGGACGAGGCCCACGTCGAGGAAAGCCGCGCGCTCTATCGCGCCAAGTTCGACCTGGCCGGGCAAATTCTCGGCACCCGCTTCGGCTTCGCCCGGCCGGCGGGCGGGTTCTATCTCTGGCTCGACGTCGGCGACGGGGAAGCGGCCGCCAAGAAGCTGTGGGCCCAAGGGGCGATTCGCGTCTTGCCCGGGGCTTATATGAGTCGTTCCGCCCCCGACGGGACCAATCCGGGTCGACCTTATATCCGCATCGCCCTGGTCCACGGGCCGGACGCCACCGCCGAAGCCCTGCAACGCCTCGTTAAGGTTCTGTAAACCCGGCGTCTGCTATTCGGGCACCATGGCTCGAAGCATGACCGAATCCGGCGTCGGCGCCGTCTTTCCGGCGGGAACCGGCGATTTCCTGAAGCGCCGCCTCGCCGAGGTAATGGGCGTCCTTTTGCTCGTGGGCGGCGTCGTCTCGATTCTGG
>CAYIQU010000273.1:0-3396 GCA_964365645.1 uncultured Hyphomicrobiales bacterium
GGAAGGTCCACGCCGCGAGCCGGCCGACGTCGCGGGCGAGCCGGGTCTTGACCGCGCCGAAGCGCGGCGCGCGGGCGAACACGATCAGATGGCGGGCGCGGGGCATGGCGCTATCCGTAAAGCCGCGCGATCAACGGCGGCGGCACGCCCAGGAAGTAGAGCGCGAGACAGAAAAGATTCCGGATCGGCCGCAACCAGTATCCGTCGCGGCGATAGCGTTCGGCCGAGGTCATCAGCGCGCCGTCGAGACGAACCAGGCGGGCGCGGCCCAGCCGGCGGGCGAGGGCGACGTCCTCCATGATCGCAATCGGCGGATGGCCGCCGACGGACTCATAAAGCGCGCGGTGGATCAGCAAGCCCTGGTCGCCGTAAGGCAACGCGAACAGGCGCGCGCGCCAGCGGGCGAGGGTCTCGATCCGGCGCGCCGCCGAGGCCCTGTCGTCGAGGCGAAGCGCGAAGAACCCCGCGCGCGAACGATTGGCGGGATCGGCGACGAAGCGGCGGACGGCGGCGAGCGCATTGTCATCCGGCACCGTGTCGGCGTGGAGGAAGAAAAGCCATTCGCCCGTGGCGGCGGCGGCGCCGGCGCGCGCTTGGATTCCGCGCCCCATTGGCGCGGCGACGACGCGGGCGTCGAAGCGCCGGGCGGTCTCGGCGGTGTTGTCGGCGATGGGCGCGTTTGTGGATGCGACGGCGATGACGATCTCGTCGGCGAGGTTGGCCGCCGCCAGCAAAGGCAGGGTGCGGACAAGATGGGCGCCCGCGTTCAGGGCCGGAATGACGAGACTGATCATGGGGCTACAATGCCAGCCGAACCGCCCCGATAGGGGCGCATTTTTTAGCGCGCGGGGATTCGCCCGCGCACGTTTTATCGCGCGGGGATTCGCCCGCACGAATGTTCTTGAAATGTTCTTGGAACTCGGATTAGGGTGCGGTCATGGATGACGTTCTGCCCGATATCGCGAGGAAGGGTCGCGGCGCGGTCGGCAACCCGACGGGTCGCTACGAGCCCGAGGCGCGGCTGGCGACCCACGACGGCTGGGACATCATCGACGATCTGCCGCCGTTGCGCACGACCGTGACCGAGGAAACGCCGCGCACGGCGATCGCCTACAACGACTCGCCCGACATTCCCTTCGACCGCTCGGTCAATCCCTATCGGGGGTGCGAGCACGGCTGCATTTATTGCTACGCCCGGCCGAGTCACGCGCGCTACGGCTTGTCGCCCGGACTCGATTTCGAGAGCCGCCTGTTCGCCAAGCGCGATCTCGCCCGCGTGCTGGAAGTCGATCTCGCCAAGCCGGGCTACGTTCCCCGGCCGATCACGCTCGGCGCCAACACCGATCCCTACCAGCCGATCGAGCGCGGCCGGCGCGACACCCGCGCGGTGCTGGAAGTCTTGGCGGCGTGCGACCATCCCGTCGTCGTCATCACCAAGTCGGCGCTGGTGGTCCGCGATCTCGACATCCTGGCGGCGATGGCGGCGAAAAATCTTTGTTCCGTCGCGGTATCCGTCACCACGCTCGATCGCGATCTCGCCCGGCGGATGGAACCCCGCGCCGCGACGCCGCCCCGGCGGCTCGACGCCATCCGCGCCCTTAAAGACGCGGGCGTGCCGGCGACCGTCATGGCCGCGCCGATGATCCCGTTCCTCAACGATTGGGAACTGGAGCGGATACTCGAGGCCGCCGTCCAGGCCGGCGCGACGGAAGCGGGCTACACCTTGTTGCGCCTGCCCTACGAATTGAAGGACTTGTTCGCCCAATGGCTGGAGGCGCACGAACCCGACAAGGCGCGCCACGTCCTCAACCAATTGCGGGAATGCCGTCGCGGCGCGCTCAATGTCTCGGAATTCGGCGAGAGGCTGCGCGGCAAGGGCACCTACGCCGATCTGCTGGCGGATCGCTTTCACCTCGCCTGCCGCCGGTTGGGGCTGAACGAGCGGAATAATAACGAACTGGATTGTTCCCGCTTCCGTCCGCCGGTGCCGCCGGGCGGGCAGATGTCGTTATTCTCGTAAACCGTTGGGGCGCCGCCGTCATGCCCGATTTTTCCCTCGAAGACAGCGCCCGCGCGGAAGGGTTCGCCATGATCGCCGGCATCGACGAGGCCGGACGCGGGCCCTGGGCCGGGCCGGTGGTCGCGGCCGCCGTGATCCTGGATCAAGCGGCGCTGCCGGCGGCATTGGCCGAGGGCCTCGACGATTCCAAGAAATTGTCGGCGGCGCGGCGCGAGGCGTTGTTCGCCCTGTTGCCGGAGTTCGCCCGCATCGGCGTCGGCCGCGCCGAGGTCGACGAGATCGACCGGCTGAATATCTTGCAAGCGACGTTCCTCGCCATGACGCGCGCGGCGGCGGCGCTGTCGTCGGTTCCCGATCTCGCGCTGGTGGATGGCAACCGGCCGCCGGCGCTGGCGTGCGCGGTGCGGTGCGTCGTCGGCGGCGACGGCCCCGCGCTATCCATCGCCCCGGCGTCCGTCGTCGCCAAGGTGACCCGCGACCGGGTCATGACGGAACTCGCTCTGCGCCATCCCGGCTACGGCTGGGAACGCAACGCCGGCTACGGCACCGCCGAACACCAGGCGGCGCTGGCGCGTCTCGGGCCGACGCCCGCGCATCGGCGGTCGTTTCGTCCGGTCGCGGCGCTGCTCGGCGGCGCGCGCTGATCTAGATATTGAGTCCGCGGATTCGCGGGGCGTCGAGATGTAGACGCGTTAACCATAAATCTTTGATTCCGTTGTATTTTCTTGACCGGGACTCGGGCCTGACTCATGGTCTCGGCCATGACCCAGGAAACCAACGTCAAGACCGACCGGATCATCGTCGGCGAATGCGTCGCCGCCTTGAACGCGCTGCCCGAAGGGTGCGCCGACATGGTCTTCGCCGATCCGCCCTACAATCTGCAATTGGGCGGCGGGTTGACCCGCCCCGACCAGAGCCGCGTCGACGGCGTCGAGGAAGCCTGGGACCGCTTCGACGACTTCGCCGCCTACGACCGCTTTTCCCGCGACTGGCTGGCGGCGGCGCGGCGGGTCCTGAAGCCCGACGGCACGCTGTGGGTGATCGGCTCGTATCACAACATTTTCCGCGTCGGCGTCATCTTGCAGGACCTCGGCTATTGGATCTTGAACGACGTGATCTGGCGCAAGTCGAACCCGATGCCGAACTTCCGCGGCCGGCGCTTTACCAACGCGCACGAGACCATGATCTGGTGCGCCCGCGACAAGGATTCGCGCTATCGCTTCAACTACGAGGCGATGAAGGCGCTGAATGACGATCTGCAAATGCGCTCGGACTGGACGCTGCCGTTGTGCACCGGCTCGGAACGGCTGAAGGTGGGCGGGCGCAAGGCGCATCCGACCCAAAAGCCCGAGGCCCTGCTGCATCGGGTTATCTTG
>CAYIQU010000274.1:0-2030 GCA_964365645.1 uncultured Hyphomicrobiales bacterium
CGGTGCGGGTGCGGAAATCATTTAATCCCTCGGATAGGCGAACGCTCGAATCTTCGATCGTGAAAACCCGGGGAAAGTCCCGAAGCCGGCGGGCGAAGTCATGGCCGATCAACCCGACCTCGACGCCCCCGATTCGAAACGGGCGGTAGCGTCGGGGGTCGAAACGGCGGCATTCGTCGATTCGGTCGAGAAAAGCCATCAGCCGGCCGGGGGATATTCAGGAGTTGTTAACCGAGATGCCTGGAAAATCCGACGGATGATACGCGCCGCCTCGGGTCCTGTCATCGGCAGGATCGGCCGCCGGGCGCTATCGACGGCGCGCGCGGAACAAGGACGTGGACGCCATGGATGTTTCCATCAGCAAGACCGGGCCGAACACGTACGTCGTGACGTTGGGCGAGAAGCGCGCGGTCATGAATATCAAGGACCTGAAGAAGCTTTTACGCCAGACCGTGGAGGTCCTGCTGCCCGACGTCATCAAGCTGGCGCCCCGGCCCGAAGATTTGCCTTTCCGGCTGAAGCACGCAAGTCCCGTCGGCGTTCAAGCATTCCTGAAAAGCGCGGACTCCACCGAACTCATCGTTTTTCTCAAGGCGTCCGAAAAAGACGAGGCGTTGCAAAAAAGACTTCAGGCGGCGATGGAGCCGGCCATGCGCAAGGCGGTGCTCGACGAGTTGGGTAAACTGGCCAAGATCGAGCAACAGCCCGCGACGATCGAACGGGCGTTCAAGCATTTAAGCCTGATGTTGAACGATCTCGAGGCCCAGGGGATCGTGACCTACGACACCGCGTAGGCCACGACCGAATTTCTAGGCTGCCGCGGTGTCCTTGCGGTCCTTGCTGACGCGAACGTAGGCCCGCTCGCAGTGGGGCGCGCAGTAGGATCGTCCTTCGACCGCGGGCTCGCCGCACAAGTGGAATCCGTCCGTGCCGGGCTCGCCTTCGGGCCAGCTGCACTGGCCGGGGCCCAAGGTTTCGAAACGGATGACCTTGGCCGGTTCCGGTTTTTTCGGAATCGGCGAATTACGCTTGGGCAACCCCAGGCGATGCACCTTGCCGACCACGGCGTTCTTGGTGACACCCAGGCGATTGCCGATGGCGCTCGTCGACAGGCCTTCGTTCCAAAGGGCGATCAGGGCGCTTATTTTCAGGGGGGTCCATTCTTCCGACATGTTCGACCTTTCGAGCGCGCGAAGGGGTGAGTTCCCAGACCCTCTCCTCAGCCGCGGCTTTGCCTCCGCTGTTTCTTCGGCTGCCACATCGGCAACCGTTCATGGGAGCGAACTCTACAAGGGAATGTATAGGGGTGCAAGCGAGGCACAATAGGTTGTGGATAAGTCAATGGGTTGTAGATAAAAGAAAAAACGAACATATACGCGTTCGCGGTTGCGGAAATGTCCCGTTTAGGGCGCGATTGCTATACTTGCGAACCAGAACCGGGGGACTCCCATGGCGCGCGCGCGTTCGTCTCGTAAAAGCTCGAAGATCGTTCGTTCCAAAAGCCGTTCGCGAAAAGGAACGGCCAAGAAATCGTCCCCAAGAAAATCGTCCCCAAGAAAATCGACGGGCGTGAAGTCGAAGGGAACCGCCTGGGCGCGGCTCGCCGCCGCCGATCTCAAGGGCCAATCGCCCGATGGCCTGACCTGGCAAACCCCGGAAGGGATCGCGGTCAAGCCGTTCTACGCGGCCGACGACCTTGAGGGCCTCGAGGCCGTGCGCGGCCTTCCCGGCGTCGCGCCGTACCGGCGCGGCGTGCGCGCGACCATGTACGCGGCCAGGCCCTGGACGATCCGCCAATACGCGGGCTTTTCCACCGCCGAGGATTCCAACGCTTTTTTCCGCGACAACCTGAAGGCCGGGCAAAAGGGCCTTTCGATCGCCTTCGATCTCGCCACCCATCGCGGCTACGATTCCGATCACCCCCGCGTGGTGGGCGACGTCGGCAAGGCCGGGGTCGCCATCGATTCGGTCGAGGACATGAAAATTCTCTTCGACGGCATTCCGCTCGATCAAATGACGGTGTCCATGAC
>CAYIQU010000274.1:2040-3379 GCA_964365645.1 uncultured Hyphomicrobiales bacterium
TGAACGGCGCGGTGCTGCCGGTGATGGCGGGCTTTATCGTCGCCGGGGAAGAACAGGGCGTGCCGCCGGAAAAGCTGGCCGGGACCATCCAGAATGATATCTTGAAGGAATTCATGGTCCGCAATACGTATATTTATCCGCCGGAAGCCAGCATGCGGATCGTCGCCGACGTGATCGAATACGGGGCGAAGCGGATGCCGAAATTCAACTCGATCTCGGTTTCCGGCTACCACATGCAGGAAGCGGGCGCGACGGCGGTGCAGGAACTCGCCTTCACGCTGGCCGATGGGATCGAATACGTCCGCGCCGCGCTCAAGAAAGGCCTGAAGGTGGACGACTTCGCGCCCAGGCTCTCCTTCTTCTTCGCCATCGGCATGAACTTCTTCATGGAGGTCGCCAAGCTTCGCGCCGCCCGCGTGCTGTGGACCGAATTGATGGCGCCCTTTAGCCCTAAGGACCCGCGCTCGTCGATGCTGCGAACGCATTGCCAGACGTCCGGCGTCTCCCTGACGGCGAAAGACCCCTACAACAACGTCGTGCGAACGACGCTGGAAGCCCTGGCGGCGGTATTGGGCGGCACGCAAAGTCTGCACACCAACGCGCTCGATGAGGCGATCGCGTTGCCGACGCCCTTCTCGGCCCGGATCGCGCGCAATACGCAATTGATCCTGGCCGAGGAAAGCGGAGTGACGCGGGTGGTGGACCCGCTCGGCGGCAGCTATTACGTCGAGAGCCTGACCGATGAATTGATCGAGCACGCGCGCCGTTTGATCCGGGAAATCGAGAAGCGCGGCGGAATGACCAAGGCGATCGTCGACGGATTCCCCCAAAGCCAGATCGAGGAAGCGGCCGCGCGCAAGCAGGCCCGCATCGACCTCGGCGAGGAAACGGTCGTCGGGGTCAACAAGTATCCGCCCGATACCGAGGAAAACATCGAAACCCTGGAAGTGGACAATGCCCGCGTCCGCGCGGCGCAGGTTGAACGCCTCAAGCGTATCCGCGCCACCCGCGACGAGCGCGCCTGTCAGGCGGCGCTGGCGGCGCTGACCAAGGCGGCGCGCTCGGGCAAGGGGAACCTGCTGGCGCTTGCCGTCGACGCGACCCGGGCACGGGCCAGTGTCGGCGAAATCACCGAGGCGCTGGAGAAAGTCTGGGGCCGATACCAGGCGCGGCCTAAGGTCATCGGCGGGATCTACGGTCCGGCGACGGCGGGCGATCCGGCCTTCGAGCAGGCGCGCGAAAAGGTCGCGGCGTTGGCGCGCGCCGGTCGCCGGCCGCGCCTGCTGGTCGCCAAGCTCGGCCAGGACGGGCATGATCGCGGCGCCAAGGTGATCGCGAC
>CAYIQU010000275.1:0-3367 GCA_964365645.1 uncultured Hyphomicrobiales bacterium
GTTGCCCGGTTGCAGGACGGCCCGGCCGCGCTTGCCCGCGCCGCCCCGCACCAATCCGGCGTGGCGGCCATGCGCCCGGGTCAACAGGCTGGCCACCGCCGCGTTTTCGCCGTGGCGGCGGGCCGAAAGCACGATGGCGTCGTCGGTCCAATCCATGAGAGCGATTTTAGCCGGTTGTTTCCCCTTCTCCCACCCTGTCGAGGGACGCGGATCGGGTGTACAATTAATTCCGCGTTGGGCCACGGGCGATTTTCCTTCCGGGAGAGGCGTCGATGCCGTCCGCCGGTTTCCATATCCGCAGCGCCGCGTTCGCCGAAGGGGCGCGAATCCCCCGCCTTCACACCTGCGAAGGCGGCGACAGGTCGCCCCCCTTGGCCTGGGACGGCGCCCCGGCCGGCGCCAAAAGCTTCGCTCTTGTGTGCGACGATCCGGACGCGCCCGCCGGCACGTGGCACCACTGGGGCGTTTACGACATTCCGGCGGCGACGAAAGAGCTGCCCGCGGGCGTCGCCGCCGGCGCGCCCGGATTGAAGCAAGCCCTCAACGACTTCGGCCGGGTCGGCTACGGCGGCCCCTGCCCGCCCAAGGGCCACGGCGTCCACCATTACCGGTTCACGGTTTATGCCTTGGACCGGATCGGCTTGGCCCTGGATGCGAAATCCAGGGTGCCGGACGTGGCGCGGGTCCTTCGCGGCCACGTCCTCGCCCAGGCGACCCTGACGGGGCTTTATTCGCGCTGATTCGGGGATAATTTTCGGTTGGACTAGGCCTTCAAACCGATTAGGCTAACGCCTTCAATTTCCTAATAAACCACCCAGGGAGATCCTCAATGTTTTCCAAGTTCCGTGCCGCCCTCGCCGTGACCGCGGCGATCCTGGTCGCGACCCCCGTGGTCGCTCAGGAACTGACGGGCACCCTCAAGAAGATCAAACAGACCGGCACCATGACCGTCGGCCATCGCGACGTGTCCTCGCCGTTCTCCTACATCGACGACAAGCAGAAGCCGGTCGGCTTCGCCATGGACATCTGCGCCAAGGTCGTCGACGCCATCAAGGCCGAACTCAAGACGCCCAAGCTCGACGTCAAGTACGCCATGGTGACCTCGGCGACTCGTATTCCCCTGATGGCCAACGGCACCATCGACATCGAGTGCGGCTCGACCACCAACAACGCCGCGCGCCAGGAACAGGTGTGGTTCACCAACACCCACTTCGTCACCGCCAGCCGCTACGTCACCAAGAAGTCGAGCAACATCGGCAAGATCGACGACTTGAAAGGCAAGACGGTCGTTTCCACCACCGGCACGACCAACATCAAGCAGCTCAACGACATCAACACCGAGCGCAAGCTCGGCATCAACGTCGTCGGCGCGAAGGACCACGCCGAGGCGTTCTTGATGGTCGAGACCGGCCGCGCGGTGGCCTACGTGATGGACGACATCTTGCTGGCCAGCCTGGTCGCCAACGCCAAGACCCCAGGCGATTACAAGATCTCGACGGACGCGTTCTCGCTGCCCGAGCCCTACGGCATCATGATTCCGCGCGGCGACGCCGCCTACAAGAAGGTGGTCGATAAGGCCACGGCGGCTCTCTACAAGACCCCCGAGATCGACAAGCTCTATGCCAAGTGGTTCCAGAGCCCGATCCCGCCCAAGGGCATCAACCTGAACTTCCCGATGCCGCCGTCGGTGAAAAAGGCCTTCCAGAGCCCGACCGACAGCCCGGACCCCGCGAAGTATTGATCCTTCGGACGATGTTTAAGGGGCGAACGCCGGCGATTTCATAGTCGCCGGCGTTCGTTCTTTTTCGGTCGACGCGAAAAAGGGGGCCGCGTGAACTACCGCTGGAAGTGGGACATTTTCCTGCAAGCCTCGCCCGAGGGGCAGGGAACCTATTTCGACATGCTGGTCGTCGGGCTGGGCTGGACGGTGGCGACCGCCTTGGCCGCCTGGATTCTGGCGCTGGTTCTGGGCGTGATCGTCGGCGTCATGCGCACCTTGCCGTCGAAGACGGCGGAACGCATCGGCTATGCCTACGTCGAGTTGTTCCGCAACATCCCGCTCCTGGTGCAGATTTTCCTGTGGTATTTCGTGCTGCCGGAAGTGGTTCCCTCCGATTGGGGAGACTGGATCAAGCAGCTTCCCCAATCGCCCTTCTGGACGACCTTCATCGCCATCGGTTTCTACATGTCGTCGCGGGTCGCCGAGCAGGTGCGCGCCGGGGTCGGCTCGCTGCCGCGCGGGCAACTCATGGCCGCGCGGGCCATCGGCCTGACCCTGCCCCAGTGCTATCGCCACGTTTTGCTGCCCATGGCGGGCCGGATCATGATGCCGTCGATGACGTCGGACTTCCTCAACACCATCAAGAACACCTCGATCGGGCTGACCATCGGCCTCATGGAACTGACCTCGCGCGCCCGCGCGGTGCAGGAATTCTCGTTCCAGGTGTTCGAGGCTTTCACGGCGGCGACCGTCATCTATCTGCTGCTCAACATGGTCGTCGTGTTCGCCATGCGCTGGCTGGAGCGCAAAGTGGCCGTTCCCGGCTACGTCGCGGGCGCGCGGTAGGGGGCGGTCATGTTCGTGAATTTCGATTTCGACGTGATTATCCGGACCCTGCCCTTCCTGTTCCTGGACGGCATGACCTTCACCTTGGAGCTGACGGTGTTCGCGGCCGTGGGCGGAATCGTGTTCGGCACCCTGATCGCCCTGATGCGGCTTTCCGGTTTCGCGCCGCTGTCGATGCTGGCGGCGGGATACACCAACCTGTTCCGCTCGCTGCCGCTTTTGCTGGTCATCTTCTGGTTCTATTTCCTGATCCCGTGGATCGCCATGTGGGTTACCGGCGCCGAGCGCCCCAAGCCGGTCGGCGCCCTCATGTCGGCGCTGATCACCTTCACCCTGTTCGAGGCCGCCTATTTCGCCGAAATCATGCGCGCCGGCATCCAGAGCGTGACCCGGAGCCAGGTCGCGGCGGGCCATGCGCTCGGCCTGAACTACTGGCAGGTCATGGGGCACGTCGTTTTGCCGCAGGCGTTCCGCAACATGACGCCGGTGCTGTTGACCCAGACCATCGTTCTGTTCCAGGACACGTCGCTGGTTTACGTTCTCTCACTCACCGATTTTCTCGGCGCGGCGAGCAAGATCGCCCAGCGCGACTTCCGGCTGGTGGAGATGTACCTGTTCGCGGCGATCGTCTATTTCATCATCTCGTTCGCCTTGTCGAGCCTGGTCCGCAGGCTGCAAGCGCGCATCGCCATCGTCCGCTGATTTTCGGAGTTCAGACGCATGATCGACATCAAGAACGTCACCAAGTGGTTAGGGCAGTTCCAGTAGCTCAAGCATTCCACGACCACGCTCGCCAAGGGC
>CAYIQU010000276.1:0-3367 GCA_964365645.1 uncultured Hyphomicrobiales bacterium
GTCCATGCTGGGCGTTATCTTGTTGAGGCTGGCCTCGACGGTGCCGAAGGACAATGCCAGGAAACGGACCAGATAGCCGAAAGTCACGGCGGCGATGGTGCCACTGAGCAGAAGTCCGGTGGAAACCCCGAACCGCGCGCGGGCGAAGGCGTCGATTCCGTTATCCAAGGCCCCCAGGCTGACCAGGACGCCGACCGCGAGCACCGAGCCGGGGATCGCGTAGCCCATGCTCGCGATCCGGGACATGATTTGCAGAACCCGTTCGTTCCTGAGTCGCACGCCGTAGGCCATGAAAATACCGATGAGAACGGCAAGAACGGCGGCCAGGGCCGAGAGCATGATGCTATTGCCCGCGTACCGCAGGACTTCGGCGTTGGCGGCCATGTCGAAGTGGATAGCCGCGTACGCGGCCAGCACCCCCGCCGGCAGAACGAACCCCATCGCCACCGGCAAGGCGCAGCCGACAAGCGCCCCATAGCGCGCCAATCCTTCGATTTCGTATCCGGGAAGGGCCTTGTACTTGGGGGTCGTGTGGTGAAAGCGCTGCTTGCGCCGGGCGTACCGTTCGGTCAACACCAGGAAAACCACGAACAACATCAGCAACCCCGACAGTTGCGCCGCGCCGGCCACGTTGTTCATGTTCCGCCAGACGTCGTATATGCCCAGCGTGAAGGTGCTGACGGCGAAGAAATCCACGGTGCCGTAGTCGTTCAAGGTTTCCATCAACACCAGCGAGACCCCGATGGCGATCGCCGGCCGGGCCAGCGGCAAGGCGACGGAAAAGAAGCTTTGCCACGGCCCCCGCCCAAGAACGCGGCTGGCCTCGAGAACGCAAACCGATTGTTCCAGGAAAGCGGCGCGCGACAGCAAGTAGACGTACGGGTACAACACCAGGGTCATCATCGAGATCGCCCCGCCGACGGACCGGATTTCCGGAAACCAGTACTCCCGCTTGGTCGTCCAGCCGCCCATGTCGCGCAACAGGCTTTGCACCGGGCCGGCGTATTCCAGAATGTCGGTGTAGACGTAGGCGATCACGTAGGCCGGCATGGCCATGGGCAACAGCAAGGCCCATTCGAAGATCCGCCGTCCCGGAAACCGGCATGTGCTGACCAGCCACGCCGTCCCCACCCCGATGACCAGGGTTCCCAGCCCAACACCGATCATCAGTTGCAGCGTCTTGCCGATATACGTGGGCAGAACGGTCGCCGCTAGATGTCCCCAGATGTTGTCCTGGGGCGTCAGGCCGATGAAAACGATGGCAACGATAGGCGCCATGACCGCCGCGGCGATGACGACGGTGCCGATGGTCCAAACATTGGCCCACGCCCACGCTTCCCTTTGGGCCGGGTGCGCGGGTTCCGCTATCGTCGCCTGTGCCGTCACGACCGACTCATTCCATCATTCCGAACCATCCGACCGGAAGATCGGACCGGATGTCCGGAAGCCCAGATAAAAACGGAACCGGGTTGACGGGAACGCCGGAATTCACGACGCCCCGCCAATTCCACCCAATGGTTCCGACAAAACCTTAGTTATCGAACGCGACCTTGTCCATAAGCCGGGTTGCTTGGGTCCGATACTCGACGACCTTGGCCAGGGACGTGGTATCGGCCTTGAAACTTCCCCATCCGGCGACGATCGGGTCCAATTTGACCCCCGGCTTGACCGGATATTCGAAGTCAACCTCGGCGTAGATTTTCTGCGCGGACTCGCCGCTCAGGAATTCGATCAGCTTGATCGCTTCCGCCTTGTTCCGGACGCTCTTGATCACGCCCGCGCCGCTGGTGTTGATATGGGTGCCGCCGCCGTTCTGATCGGGAAAGATAATCCTGACGGCATCGGCCCATTTCATTTCCTCGGGGTCTTTCTTGTTCGTCATCATCTTGCCCATGTAATAGGTATTGCCGATGGCAATGTCGCATTCGCCCTGATAGATCGCCTTGGCCTGCGAACGGTCGTTGCCTTGCGGCTTGCGGGCGAGATTGGCCCGAACGCCCCGGGCCCAGGCCTCGGCGGCGGCCTCGCCGCGGGTGGCGATCATCCAGGCCAGCAGCGTGACGTTATAGGGATGCTTGCCGGAACGGGTGCAAACCCGCCCTTTCATCTTCGGCGAGGCGAGATCCTCGTACGTCGCCACTTCGTCCTTCTTGACCCGGCCCTTGTGGGCGTAAAAGACCCGCGCCCGGCTTGTCAGCCCGTACCACAGGCCGTCGGGATGGCGGAATTGGGCCGGAATGTTCTCCGCGAGAACGCTCGACTTGAACGGCTGAAGCAGCCCTTCCTCGGCGTGGTTGACGAGCGAGGTAATATCGGCCGTCAGGATCATGTCGGCCGGGGTGTTGGCCCCTTCCGCCTTGACCCGCTCCAGCATGCCCTGGCTGAGGTAGACCATGTTCACCCTAATCCCGGTGCTCTTGGTGAAGGCGTGGAGCACCGGGTTGATCAGGGCCGGCTGGCGTTCCGAATAGACGTTAACTTCGGCCGCCGACACGGCCGCCGACATGGCCATCGCGGAGACCAGAATTGCGATAAAAAGTTTGCTTTTCATTGTGTTACCCCGTGATCGGTTGGTTTATTAGAGAGACTGCAGATACTAAGTGAGCCGCTCCAAATGATATTGCGACGCGTTCTCAACGTAAAAAGAATATGGATATTCCCCCGGCTCCGTCAAGATTTTTTAGCCCGGCGCGATCATCGACCGATCCCTCTGGAAACACGCCGGCCGGAATGTCCCGGAGCGCGGCCTACGCACGGCCGGGATCGCGGGAAAGAAACTTGCGTCATCGCCGCAATCGACACGTTGGTAGGCTCAACATCCGGCACCGTGTTCATGCTCGTCCCCACGCCCAACTCCGACATTGCGTCCGCCAGGGACACCGGCGCCAATCCCATCGTGGAAGGGCTCAGGGCGATGCGGCGCCTGCGCCGGGTGGCGACCGCGCTTCTTCTATTCGCCGCCGCGCTTTTCACCGCCGCCACGTGGAAAGAGCCCCAATGGCCCTGGCTCGGCTTTGTCGCCGCCTTCGCCGAAGCGGCCATGGTCGGCGCCATCGCCGACTAGTTCGCGCTCACCGCCCTTTTCCGCAGGCCCCTGGGCCTGCCGATTCCCTACACGGCCATCATTCCCCGCAACCAAATCCGCATCGCCCGGGCCATCGGTGGTTTCGTGTCCACCAACCTTCTCGCCGCCAAGGCCGCCGCCCAGCGCCTGATCGAACTCGATCCCGCCGGACGCCTCGGAAAGTGGCTCTCGACCTCCGACAATGCCGAGGCCACCGCGCGGCGGATCGTCGAGGCCCTGCCCCCCTTCTCGACACCGTCAGCGACGACTATCTCCACCGCACCCTGCGTGCCGCTCTTCTCT
>CAYIQU010000277.1:0-3366 GCA_964365645.1 uncultured Hyphomicrobiales bacterium
GGTCGGGGGTGAGCAGCCATTCGTAGCCGCCCTGGCCGGGATAGAAGAGCTTGACGGCCTTGACGGGGATCTTCGACCAGTCGATGGCGGCCGGATCGGCGGCGCGTGCCGGGCCGGCCGCGAGCAGGGCGGCGGCGGATACGGCGGCCATCAGGGGAATCAATTTCGGGGTCATCCTTCCCTCCTGTTGTTGGGAGAGACGTCCGGTCCGCCTCGGGAACCCAAGGCCGTGAAACCGGTCGTCGTTCGACGTGGGGTGGTCGTTACTCTTCACTCGTTGAGACTACTATATTAGAGAAAACTTTAGACGATGGGGAGGGTCTCGCCTTGATTCTCGTCAAGAACGGCTCGGAAAGCGCCGACAAAGACCCTGAAGTTAACGGGCTTTCCTGGCAAGGGTCGTCCGGAGCCGGTCCTTAAGGAAGGGCCCGTTTCTTCTTGGGCGGCAAAACCATGGGCGCCCACCGTTACGGTTTGTTGGACCGGAACGATGGGCAAGAGATAGAGATCACGCCGTCCTTTTTTATTTTTGCGGCAGCATCTGGGCGTAGGCCAGGATGTCGACGTGATCCTGGTCGCCAAGCGCGGCGAGCGCGATCATGGGAACACCCGGCTGACCGTTGCGGATCTTATGGAGCGTCTCCCACGGATTCTCGTTGGCGACCGTGCCGACGTATTCGGGGTTCTTCTCGTCGCCGAAGTTGATGGTCTTGCCGTCGAAGCCGTGGCAGATGGCGCACACGGTCTGGAAGATCGCCCCGCCGCGATTGGGATTGCCCCGCGCCTTCTTCGTCTGCCGGTCGATGTATTTGTCCATGTCCACCTGACCGCGGCCGATGAAGAGGACGAGCTTTTCCATCGCCGAGTGCGGGATCATCGCCGCGGTGTAGCCGTGGGTCTTGTCCATGATGATGTCGTGGAGTTTCTGCGGATTCATCACGGTGGCAACGTTGATCCCCTTGATGCCGGTGAAGTGGCTGCCCTTGGCGTAGGCGCCGTCCTTGCCCTTGTAGTCCCAGCCGTGACACTCCTTGCAGCGCCACGTCACCGCGCCGTTCTGCTTGCCGGCGGCCGGATAGGAGGGATGGGTTATCTTGGGCGTCTCCGCCTCCATGACCTCCCACCATTTGTCGTAAAGCTGCCCGCCGCGAGCGATCACCCAGATGTCCGACGCGGCCTCGGGCACGCCCTTTTCCAACTTATCGAGCGCCAGGGCCAAGCTTCCCGCGGCAACCACCGCGACGACGGCTAGAGATAGGGATGCAAAAGCGCGTAGTTTCATCGGTTCCCCCTGTGCTGGAAGGCGGCCCTCACGCTTTCGCGTGCCGTTGGCCGCGACGAAGCAATTACTCGGCATAGCATCCGTTGCTTCAATGTCCGAACCGGCAAACGCGCCTCGGTCAAGGACTCGCATTCGGGCAACGATGAACGAAATAATATAGAGAGCATTCCCCGATAAGCCTTGATTCCCGTCAAGAACGGTTCGGGAAAGCGCCGGCAAAGACCCTGAAGTTAACGGGCTTTCTTGGCAAGGGCCGTCCGGAGCCGGTCTTTGAGGAAGGCCCCGTCCTTGGGCGGCAAAACCATGGGCGCGCGGCCGGATTCGATCTTGGCCACCGCCAGCACCGGTCCCGGCCGATTCCACAGCATCCGGATCATGGGGGCGGGATCGCCCGCTTTCGTAAACGCGCGCGCGCTTTTGAATCCGGCGGCCAGCGCCATGGCGGCGAGATCGACGCCGGCGGCGGTCAGGCCCCGCTGGCCGCCGGTTTCGCCGAAGGATTCATTGTCGAGCATCAAGACGGCGAGATTGCGGGCGGCCTCGGCTCCGGCGACCGCGAGGGATCCCAGGCCCATCATCGCCTCGCCGTCGCCGGTGATGACGACGACGCGGCGTTTCGGCTGCGCCAGCGCGAGACCGAGTCCGATCGGCACGGCCAGGCCCATGCCGCCCCACAGATAGAACGTGCGGGGGTCGTCGCCGGCGGCGGCGCAATCCCAGGCGGGCGCGCCCAGCCCGGCGACGATGAGGCCGTCGCCGCGGCCCTTGAGAACCCGGGCGACCAGCGCCCGGCGATCGAATTTGCGCGCGCTCATTTGCCGAAACTCTTGATGCCGATGGTGCGTTGCGAAATCACGACGGCGGTCGCGCGGTTTTTCCCGAAGGCGGCCTTCGCCGCCGCGACCGTCGCCCGGCCCGCGGTTTCGGGCCGGTCGATCCGGTGGACGGCGACGTTCAGGGCGCGGAAGACGGCGGGGATGGCGCGGGCCATCGGCACCTGCCACGGATTGAACTCGCCTTTCTCGCCGCGCATGGACACGATCATCAGGCAGGGGAAGCGGCAGGTCGCGGCCATGGCCAGCGCGTTGGGGCAATTGCCGACGCCGCTGCTTTGCATCAACAGCGCGCCGCGCGTGCCGCCCAGCCAGGCGCCGGCCAGCACGCCGATCCCCTCTTCCTCGGTGGTCAGGGTGACGACCCGCATTTCCTTGTCGGCCCGGCAGCGGGCGAGAATATCTTCGAGTCCGCCGTCGGGGACGGTGGCGATCAGGGTGACGCCGGCGCTTTTGAGGGCGCTGAAAATGTCATCCGGCCATGTCCGGGCGGCAAGATCGGGGGGGCGTCGTGCGGGCATGGGGGAACGGCCGGACGGAGGAATGGGTCGTGAAGGGACCGTCATCTTGTATAAGCCGCGGTCTCGGACCGCAATCCGTTTTGCTTTCCCAGGACCCTCCTAACCCCTTGGATTTTCTCTTGTGCGCGCCGCCGCCGGGCGTTTAGCCTTATTTCCGGCGAGGGGTACGGAGTACGGCGTTGAGGCGGGGGATCTGCTTTCACGGCCTGGTTCGGTAAGTCTCGCGACGGCGGCCTGCCACGGCCGCCGCGCCGTTCGCGATCGCCGGACGGCGGATGGCGAAAAACCAGTGGCGGAACAGCGGAGCAAAGGAGCACTCAATGCCGGTCGGTACCGTAAAGTGGTTCAATAAAACCAAGGGATATGGCTTCATCGTTCCCGATGGCGGGGACAAGGACGTTTTCGTCCACGTCACCGAGGTGGAAAAGGCGGGGATGCAGGGCCTGAACGAAGGTCAGCGCATCGCCTTCGAGGTGATGGACGCCGAGCGCGGCCTCAAGGCCGTGGGCATCCAGTCGGCGGATTGAAGTCCGGCGGAATCGCTCGCGTTGGGCCGGCGCCTGGAACCAGGGCCGGCCCGATTTTTTTCATTGTTCAGCGCGGGTATCGCCCCATCTCCCGGCGCATTAAGGCGCCGGCGCGCTGGATCGCGTCGCGGGCGGCGAGATCGTCGGCGAACGTGCGCACGTGCCGTTCGCGGAAATCGAACCCGCGCCCGACTCCCGGATAC
>CAYIQU010000278.1:0-3361 GCA_964365645.1 uncultured Hyphomicrobiales bacterium
GAGCACGAAATGGGCGACGCGCGGGACGGTCTCGCGCGCGGCTTCGCGCGCCTGTTGGGGGCGGAAGCCGGCGCGGCCGTGGCCCACGGCGAAACCCGCGTCCATGTCGCGCGCGAGGGCGGGAAAATGATCGTGATCGAGGTCGCGGACTTGGCCCCGCGTCGCTTAGGCTCGATTACGCTGCCCGCCGCGCGGGTGCGGGTGACGCTTTCCGGTTACACGCCGGCCGAGGCCGAAACCTTCAAGGCCGATTTCCACCGCACCTTCCAGCGCGGCGGCGGGTAGGGGGCCTATCCCTTGACCACGGCATTGCCGTGGTCTATTCTGGGCCATGATTCGCACGCCCCTGACCGTCGTCGAGGTTGATCCTTTTCCCGCGCGTGCGGCGCGGCTGTGGGATGAAGATGAGAAGGGCGTGTTCATAGACTTCATCGCTCGCAATCCGAGAGCGGGCGACGTGGTGCCGGGAACCGGCGGAATCCGAAAGGTGCGTTGGGCGGCGAGCGGCCGGGGCAAGCGGGGTGGGGCGCGGGTGATTTACTACTTCCACGACGAAACCGCGCCCTTGTTTCTGTTGACGGTTTACGCGAAAGCGGAACGGGCGGATTTGAGTCCCGAGGAAAGGCGCATGATGGCGGCGTTCACCGCCGCCCTCAAATTAAGGATCAGGAGCAAGCGACCATGACCAGGAAAAAAAGAAAGCCTTCCGTCGCGGCCGACATCATCCGGGGGCTGAAGAACGCGACCGCGTTCCTGGACGGTCATGCGGGCCGGGCGCGGGTTCATGTGCCCGACACGGTGGACGTGAAGGCGATCCGCCGGAAGCTCGGCATGACCCAAACCCAATTCAGCGCCGCGTTCGGCTTCGACGTGCAGGCACTGCGCGAATGGGAGCAAGGCCGCCGTCGGCCGGAACGGACGGCCAGGGCTTATCTTCGCGTCATCGCCCGCGAACCCGAAACCGTGCACCGCGCCTTGGTGGCGTAATCAGACGATCTTCGCCTGTTGCGCGATCTTCAGTTCCTTGGCCAGCAGCGTGCGGACGTGGGCGGGAATGTAGGGCGTGCCGCCGCTGATCTTGGCTTCCTCGGCCGCCATGTTGTAGACGTCCATGATGATGTCGTTGGGATCGACCGACATCCCGCTCGGCAATTTGGAGAAGGTCGCGTCGAGGTGCGTCACCAACTCGCGCAACGCCGCCCGCATTTTTCTCTCGTCGGCGTTCTTCGCGACCAATTCCGAGAGAAGGTGCGCCACCGCCATGCGGTAGGCCTTGCTCCAGCAGGTGCCGCGCGCGGCTTCGCCCACGGTCGCCAGGGTCTTCATGTCCTCGCGACTGAGGCCCTTGATGACGCCCTCGATCGAATGATCGCCCTGTTTCGTGCACTCGTGGATCTTGAGCACGAATTTATGCAGAACGTAGCCGCGGCACTTGTCGTCCTTCGGGCACAGCGGGCAAGTCTTCATCGCGTATCCCCTGTCGCGGCTCCGCACCCCGGCATGCGCCGGGATGCGACCGAAACGTCGATCTTTTATTTTCCCCGGCGCGGATCATGCGCGCCCGCGCCTCCGATTACCATAATTTTTTTGTGGAATTGTTTCGGAGGCGTATCGATGGCGGCCCTATTTTCAGCGCGCCGAAAAGGAGTCAATTCACGCGGCGCTCATGCAGCCTGGGGAATGGATGTTAACCTTCCGCCGCGCCGCCCATCGGTCGCCCAGCTCGATCAGCGTCGCCTCGCCCAGGAATTGCCGGGCCATGGAGAACAGCGCCATCTCTTCTTTTTGGAAGTGGCCGAAAGACAAATCCAGAAGCCGATCGAGGGTCCTCTTCAGGGCGGCCAAGTCGGTTTCGTTCTTGGCCGATTCGATCAGGTCCTCGATTTCCTGATGCTCGGCCCGCATCACGGCCAGCGGCCCCATGGGGCCGACGTGCGGCTCAAGCGCCGGGAACAACAGGTCTTCCTCGACGCGGGCGTGCGCGAGGAGAAGGCTCTCCACCGCCAGCACGGCCGGGCGCAGGTCGCGGGCGTCGGCGTCCTTCGCCGCCGCGTTGCGTACCCAATCGAACAGATCGTACAGAACGGCGTGCTCGCCCAGCAGGGCGTCGGTTAGTTTCATCGTCGGCCTCCCGGTTCGGGTGTCGTTTCCGTTCCATAGCCGATGGACCGGGCGGCGGCCTTGACCGCCGTTAGCCCAGGGATCTGGGACTTGACATTATTCCTAGATTATGATAGTATGCCTAGTCGCTAAAATCCGCGCTCTTGGACAAGTGAATCAAAAAAACTCGTCGATTGGCTTCGCACGACTTCTGTCGTGCTGCTCTCTAGAGTTTGCTTCGCACGACTTCTGTCGTGCTACGCAACGCCGACCCGATGCGCGAGTCCTTGATTTGCTTCGCACGACTTCTGTCGTGCTACGCGAAAATGATGAGAAATGATGATCTTTGATGATAAATGATGATGGTTTTTCGGGTTTCGCGACGTGATTCGCGCGCGATCAAGGGCTTAGGCCCGATTTAGCCTTCCCGAAGCCGCTCCGAAGTCGCCGGAAGCCATCGAAAACCCATCGAAAACCCTACCGCTTCTTCCCGTGCTTGCGCCCGGCGCCGCGTTTTTCGATCTTGCCCCGCTTCTTGCCCACGTAGGGGTTCTCGCCCTTCTTGGTTTGCAGCCGGATCGGCACGCCGTCGAGCGCGAAGGCCTCGCGCAGTTGGTTGACCAGATAGCGCATGTAGCTGCGCGGCAGGTCGGCGGGCTTGTTGACGAACAAGAGAAACGTCGGCGGGCGGGTCTTGATCTGGGTCATGTAGCGGATGCGGATCGCGCGCCCCTGGCTGATGGGCGGCGGGTGCGAGCCGGTCACGGCGCCGAGCCAGCGGTTCAACTCGGCGGTCGAGATTTTCCGGTTCCAGGTTTCATGGGCGGCGAACACGGCCTCCATCAGCCGCTCCAGGTTGGTCCCGGCCAGGGCCGAGCACGTCACCATCGCCACGCCGCGAATCTGGGTGAGCGAGCCCTCGATCGAATCGCGCAACGCGCGCATCGCCGCCTGCCGGTCCTCGACCAGGTCCCATTTGTTGACGGCGATGACCAGCGCGCGGCCTTCCTCTTCGACCATGTGGGCCAGCATCAAGTCCTGTTTCTCGAAAGGATGGGTCGCGTCGACCACCAGAACCACGACTTCGGCGAAGCAGACGGCGCGCAGGGTGTCGGCGACGGAAAGGCTTTCCAGCTTCTCGAACACACGCGCCTTGCGCCGCAATCCCGCCGTGTCGATCAGGCGGACGTCATGGCCGCGCCAGACCCAGCGGGTGGCGATGGCGTCGCGGGTGATGCCGGGTTCGGGTCCGGTCAGCATC
>CAYIQU010000279.1:0-3328 GCA_964365645.1 uncultured Hyphomicrobiales bacterium
AAGCGTACGCCGAGGTCTATCGCGATCACCCGTTTCAGAATTCACCGGATTTCGTCGCTGCTCTGAGGGATTTGATGAATCGGCCGGAATTTCGATCGACGCTAGATCTCGACTGAACGAGGCAGGAGGCTATTCCCATGGGTAACAATCGATTATGGATGGCGATTTCCGCAGCGACTGGGCTCGTCTTCTTTCTTATCGCCAACTTCACGGACTTCTTCGCGGGATTGAATATTGTGTCCGGTCTAATCCAAATCGCGCTCAACATCTTCGTCTTCGTGACATGGTTGCGCGGGTATCGCACCAGTCATGGTCGTGAACGGCTCGTGGCGTTCTTTGGGGTTATCGCGCCACCTATATTGGCAGGGATTACGCTTTACCGCGTCATCATCCCTTTCTTCGCCCCCTTTATCTAGCCGGGCTCCACGTGTGAATGAGCAGCAGGCATGTGACGCCCAACAACGCCTTCTAGAGGACGAGCTGAAAGCAGCGCGCCGCTGAAGGCGCGCGTTGGACGACGCCCGCCCCCTGAAAACGAAACCGGCCGGCGGATTGCTCCGCCGGCCGGCCCGTTACCCGCAAGGATAACGTTTTTTAGGGCTTGCCGCCCGCCGCCAGGGTCAGCGCCTTCTTGATGGCGTCGGGGCTGTCCATGATGTTCATGAAGCTGTTGTCGCCCATCATGGACAAATCGGGGAAGCTGATGGCGATGCGGAACCGGGCCGAGAGGGCGTAAGCCGTCTTGCCCGACACCACGATTTCATAGGGCAGGTGCGCGCTGGAGCGCGTCGCCTTGAAATCGATTTCGCTCATCAAGAAGGTGTCGTCCTGCATCTTGCCGCCGCCCTTCTTGCCGTCCATGGCGACGCCGAAGACGGTCTCTTCCTTGCCCGGAATGTCGATGCGGTAGACCTTGGTGATGCCCGAGGTGCCCGCCGCGAGTCCCTTTTCCACGCCGTCGACGGCTTCCTTGTAGCTCTTGTACTGGGCCAGCTCGTGCGGATCGGTGAAGTATTCCATCCCGAACATGTAGTGATAGTCGCGCAGGTCGGAATCGGTCATCGCGTCTTTTTCCGCGCCGTATTCCCTTTGCGCGCCGAGGGCATTGGTCATCTGGTCGGCGATGGCGCCGAGGTCGCCCTTCATGCGATAGGCGGCGGCCATGTAGCGCGGGTTGGTGTAGGACACCTGCACCTGATCCTTCATCTTGGTCACGGCGACGCGTTGCGCCGCGCCGTAGGCGCCGAACGGGGTTTGCGCGGCGGCCGCCTTCAGCGCGTCGTTGGTGACGGCGAAGATGGTGACGGTCGGATACGGGCTGTGGGAACCGACCACCTGGAAGCCGCCGGCGGTCAGTTTCTGCTTCACCTGATCCGCGACCTGAGCGACCTCGCCCGGGCCGTTGGAGGCCAGGATGAACGGATGCATCTTCTTTTGTTGCGCCGTGGCCGAGCCGGCGGACAAGGCGACACCCACGGCGAGCGCCGTGGCGATAAGCGTTCTCATGAAAAACCTCCCCATACGTTCGTGGCGTCGCCGAGGCAAAGGCGCCTCGCGCGCGCGACCTTGGATTTAGGGGGTTTTTCGACCCCCCCGGTAGTATCCGAATATGGGGGGAGGCGAAGCCCCTGAAACGGCTGGATTCTTATCGCCCGCACGTCTTAGCGCCCGCGCGCCCGCGGGTGGGTCCGGCGGTAAACCGCTTCCAGCCGGGCGGCGTCCACGTCGGTATAGCGCTGGGTGGTGGAGAGCGACGCATGGCCGAGCAATTCCTGGATGGTCCGCAAATCGCCGCCGCCGGCCAGCAGGTGGGTGGCGAAGCTGTGGCGAAAGGCGTGCGGGGTCGCGGTCTCGGGCAGCCCGAGCATCGCGCGCAGCCGGCGCACCTGGCGCTGGGCGACGCCGGGGTTGAGCGCATCGCCGCGCGCGCCCACGAACAAGGGGGCATCATCGCCGCCCCGATGAGGGTTGAGCGCGAGGTAGTCGTCGATCGCGCGCCGCACGATGGGCAGCACCGGCACCAGGCGCTGCTTGCGGCCCTTGCCGGTGACGACCATGGCGTCGCCTTGCGGCGCGTCGCCGCGCCTTAGCGCCAACGCCTCGCCCAGGCGCAACCCGCAACCGTAGAGCAGCACCAGCAGCGCCTCGTCGCGCGCGGCGATCCAAGGCTCGTCGCTCAAGTCGCCGACGGCGTCGACGGCTTCGCTGGCCTCGATCTCGCTCAACGCCCTCGGCACCGACTTCGGGATTTTCGGCGAACCGACCGCGCCGATGGCCGCGTTTTTCGCCAGGCCGCGCTTTTCGAGAAAGCCGAAAAAGCCGCGCACCGTCGACATGCCCCGCGCGATCGAGGCCTTGGCCCGGCCGCGCCGGTCGCGCCCGGCGAGATAGGCGCGAAAGTCGGCGGCCTTGAGCGAGCCCAAATCGGCCAGGCCCGGCGGATAGCCGAGATGATCGGCGAGAAAAGCGAAAAAGGCGGCGAGGTCGCGGCCGTAGGCATCGAGGGTATGCGCGGAATAGCGTCTTTCGTGACCCAACCAGGACCGCCAGTCCAGGGCGGCGCGGACCAGGGCCGGTTCCGCCGGAAAGACGATTACGAGCGGTTTCCGTGCCATCGCTGCACGCACGCTTCCAGGACCCGGGCCAGGAACTGGAGCATTTCGGAGCCCTGGCCGGGATGGAACGTGCCGCTGCGCGAGCCCAGCGCCAGCATCCCCGCCGGCGTGGTCCGGCCGGGCCGCAGCCGGGCGAAGGCGGCCGAGCGCACCAAGCCCGCCGCGCCGCCGAAGACCGTGCCGTCGTCGTTGAGCTCGCGGATCAGGCGCACGTCCTTGTCCTCGCCGATCAACTCGTCGACCGAGCCCTTGCGCAAATAGCGGGTTTCCGAGGAGACCAGCGCGGCCAGCGATTGATCGCCCGCCTCGAACGCCATGATCGCGACGTCGACGTCGAGCAGCAAAGGCAAATCCTCGCCCACGACGCGAACCAATTGCTCGAAAGTGGCCGCCGTCAGCAGGGCCAGCACGGCGGCATGGGTGCGGGTCTGCACCGTCATGTTGGTCCGGCTGGTTTCGATCACCTCGATGGCGCAATTGCGCAGCTCCTCGATTTCCTCGAGGCGCTTGTCCAGCATCACCTTCTGGATGTCGACGACGCCGCCGCCCTGCCAGCGGCCGGGCGCGGCCATGGTCGCGAACAGCGACCCGTTGTTCTCGAAAAACTCAGGATGGCGGGCGAGATAGTCCACCACCTGCTCGGGGTTGAGGTCGGACGCCTCGGCGCCGGCGGCGCCCGTCTTGTTCGCGCTCATTCTCTCTCCCCTCTTGGC
>CAYIQU010000280.1:0-3308 GCA_964365645.1 uncultured Hyphomicrobiales bacterium
CGGTCGCGCCCTCGATCTTGGCGCGGTTGGGGTCGTTCTCGTTCCAGCAGGAAAAGCGCCAGATGGATTCCCATTCGGCGCGCCGGTCGCGGGCCTTCCGGGGGCGAACGACGACGTCGTTCGCCGCAAGCGCGGGAGAGGAAGAGGGGGATTCGTGGGCCATCGTTCATTCCCCCAGCAAGGACTTGCGCGCGGGCGCGGATTCAGCGAGCCGCAACAACCCGCGCAGCGAGGTGGCGACGGTTTCACCGCCGGCGCGGCGCCGGCGGGCAAGCGCCTCGATGCGGCGGCGGCGTTCGTCCTCGGCCGCGGTGTCGGGCGCGGGCAGCGGCGGTGGCGGCGCGGGCGCCGGCGGGGCCGGCGGCGAGAAAAGGCTCATAAACCCACCCATGATGGGGTTCTCCTTCCGTTTTGATGCGAGAACGCAGGGCGCGCCGGACACGGAAAAGCCCGCCGGGGAATTCCCGGCGGGCTTTTCGGTGAGGCGGCTTGGCGGTTGGCTCCGGACACACGTGTCCCGGTCGATGGCGTGAGTTGTACCAGGCCTTTTTTACCCCGTCAAGGACTATTTTCGCTACATATGATTTTTTTCTAGAAGGCGGGCCAGGGCCGCGGGCGTTAGGACCCAGGGTGCGCGCAGGCCGACGATTCGCTTCACCACCTCGACGCAGGTGAACGGGGTCGGCGGCAGGGTGCGGCGGGCGGGCTCGGCGACGGCGCAAACACGCGCGGCGATATTTTTGTCGGCCAACGCGCGGACGATGTCTTCGGCGCGGGCGTTGTCGGCGGCCTCGGGCAGCACGGCGATATCCGTCCAGTGGGACATCGGGTTGATGACGACCCATCGTCCGGCGTCGGAAATCAGGGCGAAGCAGTGGCGGAAGCCCTTCGGAAAGAAGCACAGCCACCAGGGGCGCTCGGCGTCGGTGAAGCCGATGATCGCGATTCGGGCGTCGTTATGGGATTTTTCGAGGATCATGCGACGATCCCCCTGGCTTTCAGCGGGACGGTCAGGCGATCGAGAGCTTCGTCCCAGGGGCGGACGAAATCTTTTTCATCCTCGCGGCGCGCGTCGGGCGGCCGATCGAGACATCCGAATCGACCGAGCGTCGCGATGTGAATCGCGGACAGGACCCCGGCGCGGCGAAGGGTCAGCAACGCGCGATAGATGTCGTCGGGTTCGCACGGGCGCTGGAATCCGCCCGCGCTGTCCTTGAACCGGGCGCCGTCCCGGCGCGCCTTGAGGCAGCGCGCGTACCAGAACCAAGCCTCCTCGGCATTGTCGAAAGGAGTGGTCGGGCTTTGGCTCAAGGGCCTATGGACGAAGACAAATCGGGTCATTGCTGCCTCATATTCCTATATGCAATTTATAATAGGGAAGTAACCCTATTATAAGAAAATAAATATTATAATTTCTAGTGAAAAAAAGGCTGATATCTAAGACAATGTTCCCATGCTCAAGCACGGTGACGTCTGGCGGGCTATCGACCGTCTCGCTAAGGAACACGGGCTCTCCGCCTCGGGGTTGGCCCGTCGCGCGGGACTCGATCCCACGACCTTCAACAAAAGCAAGCGCACGACGCGCGAGGGCAAGCTGCGCTGGCCCTCGACCGAAAGCGTCGCCAAGATTCTCGCCGCGACCAATTCGTCGCTGATGGAGTTCGTCGCCTACATCGGCGAGGGCAGCGACGCCGGCGTCTACCGCAACGTGCCCTTGATCGGCTTCGCCCAGGCGGGCGCGGCCGGCTATTTCGACGATGCCGGCTATCCCACCGGCGCGGGCTGGGACGAAATCCCGTTTCCCGCGCTCGGCGACCCGCACGCCTACGCGCTCGAAATCAGCGGCGACAGCATGGAGCCCGTGTACCGCGACGGCGACGTGATCATCGTTTCGCCCGACGCCAATCCGCGGCGGGGCGACCGGGTCGTCATCCGCACCAAGGCGGGCGAGGTGATGGTCAAGCAACTGCGCCGTCGCACCGCCAAGCAGCTCGAGTTGCAATCGCTGAACGTCCAGCACCAGGACCGCACCGTCAGCGTCGACGACGTCGACTGGATGGCCCGCGTGCTGTGGGCCAGCCAGTAAGGCGACCTCTCCTTCCCTTATCGTTTCCGACGGATTGGGTTGTTTTGCCGCTGTTTAGCGGTGCTTATCGCGGCGTCTTGACAGATCATAGGAAATAATACATTTTATGGGAATGAAAGACTTATTCCCGATTCATCGCCGTTACGACGGTCCGATTCCGGCCGAAGCCCGCGCCGCCGTTCGCGCCGGGGGCTGGGCGCGACTCGCCTTCCTGCGGACGGAAGCCCGTCGGCGCGTATTCGATTCGCTGGCGTTTGACGCCGTGCAGGCGCTCGCCGGTCGCCGGCGGCGGATCGCGGTCGAGGGCGCGCCGGCGCGCGAGGGGCTCGAAGGCGATCCCGGCCTATGCGCGTTGGGCCGGGACTTGCGCTTCTATCGCGAACAAGGCGCGCGGAAAAATTAAGCCAGCGACTCGCCCTTGAGGGCGCGCGCGATCAAGTCGAGGGTTTCCCGGCGGCCGTAGAGCGCGATGAAGGAGCCCATGCGAGGCCCCTCCGATTGGCCGAGCAGGATTTCATAAAGCGCCTTGAACCACGCCCGCAGGTCGGGAAACGCGTGACGCTTGCCGACTTCGTAGACCTGGGTTTGCAAGGTTTCCGCGTCGGCGCCGTCGGCCAGGTCTTCCAACGCGCGGATCAGGTCTTCGAGCGCGGCGCGTTCCAGGTCGCTGGGCGCGCGGTACTTTTTCGCCGGGCGGACGAAGTCGCGGTAGTAAACGATCGCGTATTCCACCAGCTTGTCGAGGAACGGCGCGGTCTCGGGCTTGGCTTCGGGACGCAGCCGGGTGATGTAGTGCCACAGCACCGACTTGTCCTCGGAGTGGCAGACGCTGGCGAGATTGAGCAGGATGCCGAAGGTGATGTGCGCGTCCTCGGCCGGCGGGTGGCCGCGATGGATATGCCAAGCGGGATTATCGAGCCGTCGGGCCGGTTCCTGTTTCGGAAACGCCGCCAGATGGGCAAGGTATTCGTCCACCGCGCGGGGAATGACGTCGAAGTAAAGCCGCTTCGCCGCCGTCGGCTTCTGGTACATGAACAGCGCCAGGCTTTCGGGCGGGGCGTAGCGCAGCCAATCCTCGACCGCCAGGCCGTTGCCCTTGGACTTGGAAATCTTCTCGCCCTTTTCGTCCAGAAACAGCTCGTAGGTGAAGCCAACCGGGGGATCGCTGGAAAGAATCCGGCAGATACGGCTTCCGAGCCGAACCGAATCGATCAGGTCCTTG
>CAYIQU010000281.1:0-3303 GCA_964365645.1 uncultured Hyphomicrobiales bacterium
ACGCGAACGCGACGATGCCCCAGCGCGAGCAACGACCGTAGGTCGGTTTCAACCCGACGATGCCGCAAAAGGACGCCGGCTGGCGAATCGAGCCGCCGGTATCGGTGCCGGTCGCGCCCAGGCAAAGCCCGGCGGCGACCGCGGCGGCCGATCCGCCCGAGGAACCGCCCGGCACCAGATCGCGACCCGAACCGAGGCCCCACGGATTCTTGACCGGGCCGAAGGCGGACGTGATGTTGGCCGAGCCCATGGCGAACTCATCCAGATTCGTCTTGCCGACGGATACCGCGCCGGCCCGCTTCAAGTTGGCGGTCACGGTCGATTCGTAGGGCGGCACGAATCCCTTCAGGATGCGCGAACCGGCGGTGGTTTGAACGCCTTCGGTGCAGAACAGGTCCTTGATGGCGACGGGAACGCCGTCGAGCGCGCCGCGCGCACGGCCGGCCAGGCAGCGGGAATCGGCTTCGGACGCGGCGACAAGGGCGCCCTCGGCCGTCTCGACGATGAAGGCGTTCAGCGCGCGCGCCGCCGCGACGGCGGCGATATGCGCCTGGGCGAGTTCGACCGCGGAAAAATCGCGCTTGGCGAGTCCGGCCGCCGCCTCGGCGATGGTGAGATCGGTGAGCCCCGTCATTCCATCACCTTCGGCACGGTGTAAAAGCCGTCCATCGGTTCGGGCGCGTTCTTGAGAACCGCATCCCGGATGCCGCCGTCGTTCACGACGTCGGCGCGCATGGGCAGCGTCAGCGCCGCGACCGAGCTCATCGGCTCGACCCCCTCGGTCTTGACCTCGTTCAGCTGCTCGACCCAGTGCAGGATTCCGGAAATGTCCTTGGCCAGCGGATCGAGTTCGTCGTCCCGCACGCGGATGCGCGCGAGAAACGCGATGGCGCGGACCTGATCGCGGGTAAGGGACATGGGGCGCGGAACCTTGGTCGACTGACGGGCCGCGAACCTAGCACCCGGCCCGACGGTCTCGCAACTGCCAGGGACCGATCGAACGACGGCGGGAAACAGTCAGCGCCCGCTTTTGGCGAGCGTCTCCCAGGGTTTCGGCCCCCACGCGGCGAGCGCGATTTCGACCGCCGCGGCGAGCGCCCCGGCAACGTCGGCGACGCGCTTGGGCGCCGGCTTTTTCTTGCCCAGCCAATCGGGCGGAAACGCCGTTTCCAGCGCCACCTCGCCCTTGTCCCGGTCGTAGAATAGGATGGTCGAAAACGCCTGGTCGGGATCGGGGCTCGCGCCGACGACGTCGAGGGTGATTTGATACACCGGCTTGACCCCGCCTTGGTGGGGGATCTCGCTCATGAACATCGGCGAGTCGAAGTTGACGCGGGAGAACGTTTTCTCGCAGGCGATCGCGGCATCGTAGTCGGCGATGCGGCCCGGACCCATTTCGACTTCCGTTCGCCCTTCAAAGCGAATCGTGTAGCGGCAGGCGTATCCGCCGGCCGCCACCGAACCGGTGACGGGCCTGTCCAGCGCGCCGTCGAGCAACGGCGCCAGCGCGTCGACGGGAACGAACCCGAGCGGCTTGCCGTCTTTGCGAACCGCCAGCCACGCGCCCGACTTGCCGAAGACTTCGACGCTTTCGCCTTTCTTGATGTCGCCGACGGCGGCGGAAGCCGCCTTGTCCGCGCCCTTGGTCTTGCCCTTGCTTTCGGTCGAAACGGCCGGCGCCTCCAGAACGGGGGTATCGCGCACCGCGAGATAATCGCCGGACGCGGGCAAAAGGGTGACGCCCTTGAACCGCTCGGCCGCGGTCGCGCCCCAAGACGCCAGCGCGAACGCCAAGCCGACGGCGACCGCCCCGGCCGCCCGCACCCTGGATTGCGCCCGCGCGACTGTCATCCGTGTTCCCACCCTCTCCCGGCGTTTAGCGTCGAATGCCTTTATATATATTACGCGCGCCACGGGTGGCGAGGGCGCTCCGCGCCGGGCCTTGCCGTCTGGCCAAAGGGCGCGAAGGGGGGTAGCGTACCGGTCGCCGCCCCGAATTTTCCGGCGAATCGCCCGGCCCCGCCGCCATGCCCCTTGTCCCCCTCGAAGCCCTTTTCGCCTCGCTCGCGCCGAACGCCCGGCTGCTCGGCCTCGACGTCGGCAAGAAGACGGTCGGACTGGCGCTTTCCGACGTGCGGCGCATGGTGGCTAGCCCGATGGAAACCATCGCGCGGTCCAAGCTGGTCGCCGATATCGAGCGCATCCGAACCATCGTCGCCGCGCAAAGCGTCGGCGGCTTCGTCGTCGGACTGCCGATTTCCATGGACGGAACCGAAGGCCCCCGCTGCCAATCGGTGCGCCAGTTCGCCGCCGATCTCGCCCGGGCGATCGACCTGCCGCTGGCTTTTTTCGACGAGCGGCTCTCGACCGCGGCGGTCGAGCGGCTGCTGATCGACGAGGCGGACATGAGCCGGAAGCGCCGCGACGAGGTCATCGACAAGATGGCGGCGGCCTACATCCTGCAAGGCGCGCTCGATCGGACGGCGGCGCGACGCTGAAGCCAATCCCGGCGATCTCGCCCTTCGACAAGCTCAGGGTGAGGTTTAATCAAAGGCCCTCATGGTGAGTCCGTCGAACCATGAGCTTGTCGAAGCGCGAGGGTGAGCGCGAGCGTTTTTTTCATCATTTTCTCCACCATTCATCGCGGAAGAGGCTGGTCGCGTACGGCTCGCCCTCCGGGATCGCGGTGGCGGACACAATGGCGCTCACTTGGTTTCCATCCTCCGAAAGCGGCAACTGGATCGTCTGACAACCGCAGGGCACGCCGAGCGAGACAAGAGGGGCGCACCCAAAGACCCGCGGCGCACGGGCCGCGACGGTTTGGCGGTATTCCGCGAGAAGGCGTTCCCGATATCCGGCGAAACCGATCTTGTCGACCGCCTGACCGGTCAAGTTGCAACCGTGAATCTTGACATGCCAAGTGCCGAAAAACCTGAGAACGAACCGCGACGGGTCGCTCATGGCTGGGTCGCTTCCGTCGGGATCATCCGCGATCTCCACCATCGTGCAGCGCAGAAGCGCCGCCGGGGGATCGATGCGGATCAGATCGAGCGCGCGCCACGAAGGCGCGAAGACGCTTCCTCGCCCCTCTTCCCAGCGCGTCAACAGAGCGCGACAGAGGGGATGAAGCGTCGAGAGGTCGCGAAGTCCCATCGCGCAGGTCGCGGACGCCTCTTCAGGTCCGATCCAGGCTAAGTCGCGCGTACCGGGAGCGGCGGAACGCTCCTTCATCTCCCTCCAGCGATCAAGCAACACGCGGCAGAAAGGGTGCAGGCCGAAAGAATCGCGAAGCGCCCCGGGGGG
>CAYIQU010000282.1:0-3265 GCA_964365645.1 uncultured Hyphomicrobiales bacterium
TCGGGCATCGGCGGCGGCTCGGCGGACGCGGCCGCGACCTTGCGCGCCTTGATGCGCCTGTGGAACGCGCGGCCGGCCGAAGCAACCCTCGACGCGCTCGCCCTGAAACTGGGCGCCGACGTGCCGGTCTGCCTCAAGGGCCGGGCCGCGTTCATGGGCGGCATCGGCGAGGAACTCTCTCCGGCGCCGGCGCTGCCGCCGGCCTCGATCGTGCTCGCCAACCCCGGCGTTCCGGTCGCGACGCCGGAGGTTTTTCGCCGCCGCGCGGGATCGTTCTCGGCCCCGGCGCGTTTTTCCGAAACGCCCCGCGACGCGGCGCATCTGGCGGAACTGCTGAAAGCGCGGCGCAACGACCTGGACGCCCCGGCGCGCGCGCTCTGCCCCGCCATCGGCGAGGTCGTGGACGCGCTGGAGCGATGCCCGGGCGTCCTGCTCGCGCGCATGAGCGGCTCGGGCGCGACCTGTTTCGGCTTGTTCGCCGATGTCGGCCAAGCGACCGAGGCGGCCTTCGCGCTGATGCGCGCCCATCCCCGCTGGTGGGTCAAGGCCGGTTCGCTGGAAAGCGATGCCAACCGGCTGGAAAACCGGTCCGGCGCCGCCATCCACTAAATCAGAATAAGCCGCAGGCGATGCGCCCGCCGCCGCCGCCCAGCGCCGCCGGCTGATCGGCGTAATTGTCGCCGCCGGCGTGGATGATGAGCGCGCGTCCCCGCACATCGGCGACTTTCAGGCGCGGCGCGACCAAGGTTCCGCCGGCACCGCCGTCGGCGGCGACGACGAGCAGCGGCAAGTCGCCCGCATGGCCCTTGCCCATGGGGCCTTCGTGCTTGCCGGTCTTGTCCGGGTCGTAGTGCCCGCCCGCGCCCAGGCCGAGAACCAATTTTCCGTCCGCGCCGGCCTTGGCTTCGCAGTTGGGGTTTTCATGGACGTGGAATCCGTGCGGGCCGGGGGGCAGGCCCTTGAGGCTGGGGTGAATGTCCAGGCCCTTGGCCCCATCGACGAAGCGGATGGTGCCCACCGGCTCGCCCCGGCCCGCTTCCGCCGTGCGATAGACTTGAACGACGGTCTCGGCCGCCGCCGCCGGAGCCGCGCTCGCCGCCGCCAGGACCAGCGTCGCCGCGCCCATGAATCCGCGCCCGAATCGAATCATCGCAAACCCTCCCTGTGTTCGGTTGAACAGATCGTTCCGCCAATATGGGGAGACGCCGGCCGGGCCCAAGGGGGCGGCGGGCGGACGGCCCGATTTCCCCGCCGAACCAGGGGTTTCTTGCCCCGCCCGGCGTTTGGCTTTATATGGGGCGCCGGTCCTTGCTGGGGCGTAGCCAAGTGGTAAGGCAACGGTTTTTGGTACCGTCATTCCTAGGTTCGAATCCTAGCGCCCCAGCCAATTTCCCCCCTGTACAATCGCTCCCTGTACAATCGCCCCATGACCCTCCGCGCGCTCATCTTCGACGTGGACGGCACCTTGGCCGAGACCGAGGAGCTGCACCGGCGCGCCTTCAACGAGACCTTCCGCGAAGCCGAGTTGTCGTGGGAATGGGACCGGGCGCTGTATGCCGCGCTGCTCAAGACCGCCGGCGGGCGCGAGCGGATTCTGCATTACATGAAGGAATTCAAGGTCGGCCCGACCCACTGGGCGGAAGCGACGACGCTGGCCGGCTTTCTGCACAAGGAAAAAAGCAGCCTGTACCGCAAGCTGCTCGCCGGCGAGAAACTGGCCCCGCGCGCGGGCGTGCGCCGCCTGATCGACGAGGCCCGCGCCGAGAAGATCAAGCTCGCCGTCGCCACCACCACGGGGCGCGACACCACGCTGGCCGTCTTGAAAAACCTGTTCGGCGAGGACGGGCCGCGCTGGTTCGCCGTTCTCGCCACCGCCGAGGACACCCGGACCAAGAAGCCCGACCCCGAAATTTATCGCGTCGCCTTGCGCCGGCTGGAACTGTCGGCGGCGACGTGCATGGCGATCGAGGACTCGGAAATCGGCCTCAAGGCGGCGCGCGGCGCCGGCGTCGGCACCGTGATCGCGCCCTCGTCCTATGCCGGCGGCGACGATTTCAGCGGCGCGCTGGCGGTCATTTCCGATCTCGCCACCGGCGAAACGGGCGAGCCGGTCACGCTCGCCCAGCTCAACGAGTGGCTGATCCAGCGCGGGTGAGACTCAAATAATCCCGGCGGCGCGCAGCCGCGCCAGATCGGCGGCGGAAAGGCCCAGCGCCTCGCGCAGCACCTCGTCGGTGTGCTGGCCCAACCGGGGCGGCGGGCGGCGGTAATCGACCGGCGTTTCCGAGAACTTGACGGGATTGCCGATCAAGGCAACGGCGCCGCCCGCGGCATCCGGGTTCGGCACCGCGATTTTCATGCCCCGGTGCAGGACCTGCGGATCGCGAAAGACCTCGGCCACGTCGTTGACGGGACCCGCCGGCACGCCCAGCGCCGCCAGCCCCTCGACCCAGTCCTTCGTCGTTCGGGTTCGCGCGACCGCCTCGATCATCGGCATCAGGACGGTCCGGTTCTTGACCCGCAGGCTGTTGGCGCGAAAGCGATCGTCGGCGGCCCACTCGGGCCGGCCGGCGAATTCGCAGAACTTGCGGAACTGGGAATCGTTGCCGACCGCGAGCGTGAAATGGCCGTCGTTGGTGGCCAATAATTGATAGGGGACGATGTTGGGATGCGCGTTGCCGAGCCGTTCGGGCGGCGCGCCTGTCAGCAGATGATCGACGCCGACGTTGACCAGCCAGGCGACGGTGGAATCGAGCAGCGCCAGGTCGATGTGCTGGCCTCGGCCGGTCGCGTCGCGATGGCGCAGCGCGGCCAGCACCGCGACCGCGGCGTACATGCCGCACATGACGTCGGAAATGCCGACGCCGACCTTGATCGGCGCGCCGTCGGGTTCGCCGGTGATGCTCATGATTCCGCCCTGGCCCTGGGCGAGATAATCGTAGCCGGCCTGATCGGCGTAGGGTCCGGTCTGGCCGAAGCCCGAAATCGAGCAATAGACGAGGCGCGGGAAATCACCCGCCAGGCTGTCGTGGTCGAGGCCGTATTTCGCCAGCCCGCCCGCCTTGAAGTTCTGCACCAGGACGTCGCAGTCTTCCAGCAGCCGGCGGACCAGCGCCTGGCCTTCCGGCTTCGCGATGTCGATGCCGACCGAGCGCTTGTTGCGGTTGGACGCCAGGTAATAGCCGCTTTCCTGGGTGTCGCGGCCGTCACGGTCCTTGAGATAGGGCGGCCCCCAATGGCGGGTGTCGTCGCCCTCGCCCGGGCG
>CAYIQU010000283.1:0-2803 GCA_964365645.1 uncultured Hyphomicrobiales bacterium
CCAGCACGGCGACCGTGCCGCGTTCCAGCGCGCCTTCGTGCGCGGCCGCGTCGATGCCGCGCGCCATGCCCGAGACGACGAGATAGCCTTCGCGGCCGAGATCGGCGGCCATCGCGCGGGCGAAGCGCCGGCCGCCGATGGTTGCGTTGCGGGCGCCCACCACCGCGACCGCCTTCTTGGGAAGCAGGCTGGCGTGCCCGCGCAGGGCGAGCAGCGGCGGCGCGTCCTCGATGCAGGCGAGCAAGGGCGGATAATCGGGTTCGCCGCGCGCGATGAGAGTCACGCCGAGGGCGGCGATCTTTTCCATTTCGGCCTCGGCCTCGGCGCGGGAACAGACGGCGGGCGGCTTGCCCCCGCCCCGGCGGGCGAGTTCGGGCAGGCGTTCGAGCGCGGCGCCGGCGCGGCCGAAACGTTCGATCAGGCGGTAAAACGTGATTGGCCCGACCCGCTCTGAGCGGATCAGGCGCAGCCAGTCCAACTTCTCGGCCGCCGACAGGGATCGGCCGGCCGCGCCGCCGTCTTTATTATGGGCCGGGTCGCTGCCGGTCATGGGTCGCCCCTTTCGTCGATCCGCCATAGTGGTTCATGGTTTGTTCCGATTCAAGAGAGAAATCCAAGCAACAAAAAACCCCGGCCGTCCAGGGCGGCCGGGGGTTTGGGAATTCGGATGGACACGCGGTTCAGTTTTTCGAGGGGGCCTTTTTCTTGGCCGAACTCTTCTTCTTGGGCGCGGCTTTTTTCTTGGTTTCGGATTTCTTGGTTTGGGTCGCCTTGCCCTTGGGGGCTTTCTTCTTCGCGGCCTCGCCGGAGGGAGCCTGGGCGAAGAGCAGCCCGTCGGAACGGGCGCCGGCGGCGGATTGCGCGCTGGCGGACCCGGCGGTTCCGGCGACCAGGACAGCGGCGAAAAGGGCGGCGGCGAAAAGGGCGAGCAGTTTTTTCATTGGGCGAATCCTCCGATGACGTTGTTTAGACGGGTGTCGATCCAGACGGCTAAATCACCGCGCTTCATTCCACCGCGCCGGTTCAGGACTTGCGGCCGATGCGGGGTTCCTCGCCCTTGAGCAGGCGGCGGATGTTCTGATGATGACGGATGAAACCGAGCGCGCCAAGGGCCAAGGCCAGCACCGCCGCCGGCCGATCGCCCAAGGCATAGGCGTACAGCGGCGCCAGCCCGAGCGCGGCCAGCGCGGCCAGCGAGGAAATGCGAAACAGCGCCGCGACCGCGATCCAGGTCAGGCACGCGGCCAAGCCGACCGGCCAGGCCAGCGCGATCAGGGTGCCGAGCGTGGTGGCCACGCCCTTGCCGCCCTTGAAGCGAAGCCAGACGGGAAAGTTATGGCCGAACACGGCGAACAGGCCGGCGACGAGGGCCGCCTCGCGCCCCGCCAGCGCGAGCGCGATCAGCGCCGCCGCCGCGCCCTTGGCGCCGTCCAGGATCAACGTCGCGGCGGCCAGTCCCTTGCGCCCGGTGCGCAGCACGTTGGTGGCGCCGATGTTGCCCGAGCCGATGGCGCGAATATCGCCCAGCCCGGCCAGTTTCGTCAGCACCAGCCCGAAGGGAATCGAACCGAGCAGGTACCCGCCCATCGCGGCGAGCGCGAGGATCGTTCCATCCGTTTGCGGGATCATAACGCGTCGCCGCCGAAGACGACGCGGCCGTCGACGACGGTGCGCACGGCGCGACCCTGCACCGGGCGGCCGTCGAAGGGCGAGTTCTTGGATTTCGACAGAAGCTTGTCGGCGTCCACTTTCCAGGCGCGATCGGGATCGAACAGGACGAAGTCGGCGGCGCGGCCACGGGCCAGGCGCCCGGCGGGGAGTTTCATCACCTCCGCGGGTCCGGACGTGACCAGGCGCAGCGCGTCGAGAAGGCCGAGCTGCTTGTTGTGGACGAGTTCCAGCGTCACCGGCAGCAGCGTTTCCAGCCCGATGCCGCCGAAGGCCGCCTGGGCGAAGGGCAGGCGTTTGACCTCTTCGTCCTCGGGAATGTGGTCCGACGCGACGGCGTCGATGGTGCCGTCCTTCAGGGCGGCGACGACGGCCAGGCGGTCTTCCTCGCTTCTCAGCGGCGGCGACAGCTTGGCGAAGGTGCGGTAATCGCCGACGGCGGTCTCATTCAGGGCGAAATAGGGCGGCGCGGTGTCGCAGGTGACTTTAAGGCCGCGCGCCTTGGCGCGGCGAATGGCCTCGATCGCGTCCGCGGTCGAAACGTGGGCGAAGTGCAGCCGCCCGCCGGTCATTTCGGCGAGCCGGATGTCGCGCTCGATCATGATGACTTCCGCGGCGGCGGGAATGCCCGAAAGCCCCAGGCGCGTCGCCAGTTCGCCCGCGTTCATGGCCCCGCCGGCGGCCAGCGCCGCTTCCTCGGCGTGCTGGGCGATGATGAGATCGAAGGTCGAGGCATAGGCCAGCGCGTTTTTCATGACGCGTGCGTTGGTGACGGCCTGGAAGCCGTCGGTGAAGGCGAGCGCGCCGGCCTCGGCCAACAGGCCCATCTCGGCCAGTTCGATGCCCTTGGCGCCCTTGGTCACCGCGCCATAGGCATAGGCCTTGCTCAAGCCCAGCTTGCGGGCGCGCCGGGCGATGAACTCGACCACCGACATGTCGTCGATCACAGGGGTAGTGTTGGGCAGGCAGGCCATGCTGGTGACGCCGCCGGCGACGGCGGCCCGACCGGCCGAGAGAAGCGTTTCCTTGTGCTCGTCGCCGGGCTCGCCGGTGAAGACGCGGATGTCCACCAGCCCCGGCGCGAGACAAAGCCCTTTGCAATCGACCGCGTCGGCGTCCTCGGGCGCGCGCCAGG
>CAYIQU010000283.1:2813-3240 GCA_964365645.1 uncultured Hyphomicrobiales bacterium
GAGAGAGCGTCGCCGGTCAACTGCTGGTGCGAATCACTCCCGAACGGTGGCTGACGGTCGACTACGGGAAGGCCGGCCGCGCCTGAGATTCGTCCCGCGTGGGAGCTGTCGCGGCGTTGGGCCGGGCAGCGCGCCAGGACCGGCCGTCGCGGTAAAGATCACGGCCGACGGCGGTAATGGTTTCGCCCTCGACCAGCAGGGAGCCGGGCGCGTCCAGGCCGCTTGCGGGATCGAGCAGGCGGGCGTTCAAGTAGGCGGTCGGGCGCTGCGGGGCTGTGCGTTTCGACATGGCGCGCGTGTTCCTAGAGGTTCCGGCCGGCCGGCAGGGCGAGATTGGCCGACAGGATTTCCAGCACCGCCATGCGCACGGCGACGCCCATCTCGACCTGCTCGCGGATCACGCTGCGGTCGATGTCGTCGGCCACCT
>CAYIQU010000284.1:0-3229 GCA_964365645.1 uncultured Hyphomicrobiales bacterium
TGGCCGGCGGCCGCCGTCGCGGCGGCATTCCTCGGCGTCGCGCTGCTCGACGTCCTGCCATGGCTGCCGGCGGGACTGCACGGCGTTCTTCTGGTCGCGACCGCCGCGACGCTGGCGTGGACCCTGCGTCGGGGATGGACGCGCCACTTGTTGGCGGACAACGCGGCCGGCCGGGCGCGCATCGAGCGCGACAGCGGTCTCGACCATCGGCCCCTGACCGCGCTTGAGGATCGCTTGGCGTCCAGCGAAACCGATCTCGCGTCCCGGGCGCTGTGGGAGGCGCATCGTCGCTGGGCGGCGGTCCAGGCGCGGGGCGTGCGCTTGAAACCGCCGGCGCCGGGACTGGCGGCGCGCGATCCGCGCGCCTTTCGCGCGGCGGCGCTTTTGCTGTTCGCGGTCGGACTGATCGCCGGCCACGACGATGGGGGACGGCGGATTGTCCGCGCCCTCAATCCCGGCATCGCCGCCACCGATGCCCGCGCGCTGGCCCTCGAAGCCTGGATCACGCCGCCCGCCTACACCCGCCGCGCGCCGATCTTTCTCAGCCGGGACGGAAACGCGGCCGAGCCGGTCGTCCCCGCCGGCAGCGCGGTTCTCGGCCAGGCGAGCGGCCCCGGCGTCCAAGCCCCGGTTGGCGCCCTGCGCCTCAAGATCGGCGACGTCAGCGTCGACTTCGCCCCCATCGGCCCCGGCGCCGGAACGGACGGGCGCGCGGCCTTGCGCGCCGAGGCGATCGTCGAGGCCGGCGACGGCGCCGTCGTCGAGGCCCTGGTCGTCGAGGCGGGTCGCGCCGAGGTGCATCGCTGGCCGATCCGTCTCGCCGTCGATTCCCCGCCCGAGGTCGCCTTCACGGCGGCGCCGTCGGCGGCGGCGGGCGCGCGGCTGCGCCTCGACTTCGAGGCGCTCGACGATTACGGCGTCGTCGCCCTGGCCGCCGTTGTCCGTCGCCCGCCCGCCATCGCCGGCATCGAGGCCGAGGAACTGCGCGTGCCCCTGCAAATGGGGGCGTCGGGGCCGAACGTCCGGGGCACCAGCCTGCACGATCTCAGCGCGCATCCTTGGGCGGGAACCGAGGTCGTCGTTCATCTCGAGGCGACCGATGCCGCCGGCCAGGTCGGGGTCAGCGACGCGGTGCCCGGGCGCCTGCCCGAGCGGTTTTTCAATCACCCCGTCGCCCGGGCGCTGGCGGATTTACGCAAGCGCCTGGCCGATCCCTCGCCCGAGACGATCGAGGACGGGGTGATGGACCTGGAGCGCCTGTCGGGGCGGCCGCGGCACTTTTCCCACGACACGGTGGTCTACCTCGCGCTGCGCGTCGCCATCGGCCGGCTCGTCCACGACGGCACGCCCGGCGCGGTGGCGGACGTGCGCGGCATTCTGTGGGAAACGGCGCTGCGCATCGAGGACGGCAAGTTCGCCGTCGCCGGCCGCGATCTGCGCGACTTGCAGGAACGCCTGGCGCGCGCGCTGCGCGAGGGGCAGGGCGATCCGGCCGAAGCCGAACGGCTGCTCGACGAAATCAAGCGCGCGCTCGACAAGCTGTTCGCGGCGCTGGCCCAGGAGCTGAGCCGGGACGGCGTCGAGCCGGTGCCGTTCGATCCCGACACCATGCAGGCGATCGACCAGGCCGATCTCTATCGCATGATCGAGGAGGCGCGCGAGTTGATGCGCTTGGGATCGATGGACGCAGCCCGCCAGATGCTGGCGGACCTGCAACGGATGCTCCAGGGGTTGCAGCGCGGCATGGCCGCCATGCCCCAACCGGGCGAGGGCCAAAAGGCCGCGCGCGCGATGCGGGATTTGCGCGAATTGACCCAACGCCAGCAGCAGCTTCTCGACCGCACGTTCCGCCGGGCGCGCGAGGGCGAAGGGCGCGGCCCCAACGCGCAAGGAAACAGCAAGGGCCGCAAGGGCAAGTCGGGATCGCCCGGCGCGGGCGACGACGCCGCCGCCCAGAACGCGCTGCGCCGGCTGCTCGGCCAGATGATGACGCGGATGGACGAGATGCTGGGAAAGATTCCGGATCAACTCGGCGCCGCCGAGCGGGCCATGCGCGAGGCCGAACAGGCGTTGCGCCAAGGCGACGCCGGCGGCGCGCTCGGGCCGCAAGCCGAGGCGCTGGAGAAACTGCGCGAGGCGGCGCGGGGTATCGGCGAGCAACTGGCGCGGCGCATGGGCGGCTTCGGCGCGGCGGGCGAAATGCCGGGGGGAACCCCGGGGCCGAACCGCGATCCCTTCGGGCGCGAGGCGGCCGGGGCGATGGGTTCGGCCGCCGGCGGCGAGGTGCGCGTTCCCGACCGGGGCGAACGCCTGCGCGCGCGCGAAATCCTGGACGAACTGCGCCGCCGTTCCGGGGAACGCCACCGGCCCCCGGTCGAGCGCGACTACATCGACCGCCTGCTCAAGATGTTTTGATTAGTTGCTTTTGGGCTCGCCCGCGGGTGCCGTGTCCTTGGGCGCGTCCTCTTGGGGGGCCGCCGCCGGCGCGGGTTCTTTTTCCGGTTCCTTCGCCGGGGCCGGGGGCGCGCCCTTGGCGGGCTTGGCCGTTTCGTCGAACGTGACCTCGAGACGGCGGGCCAGCGGCGACGGATCGCGCAGCGGAATCCGGAAGCCCAACTCGCCGCCGGGCGGAAGCGTTCTCTTCGCCGGCTCGGCGGTCGTGCTTTGGGTCGGGCGGTTGCCGGAATCGAACAGGACCACGCGCAGGTCCGGCACCGGCCGTTCGACCGCCGACACGTTGGCGATCAGCCCGCGCACCAGCAGGACCTCGATGCCGCCCTCGTTGGCGCGCTCGGACGCGACGCTGCGGATGTCGAGCCCGGCGCCGACTGGCTCGCTGGAAAGGCCGAGCATCGAGTAGATTTCCTTGGTGATCGGCACCAGGCGCATGACGACGTCGCGGGCGAAGAACACCCCGCCGATGCCGCCGGCGACGATGACGAAGACGACGATCGCGATAATGAGTCCGATGTGGGAACGGCGCGGCGCCTCCGTGTCCCCGTCCCCGTCCGGCGCGATGGACTGCGGGATCGGCTCGGGTTCCGGCAGGTCCTCGACGGATTGCGGCTCGGCGTCGGCTTTCCCGCCGCCGTCGCCGGCGACCGAGATGACCGATTCGGGTTCGGGGGTGTTGCCGAAAACCTTGTCGAGTTCTTCCTGGCTGAGCGGCGGCGAATCATCCTTGGCTGCCGGCGAAGGCGACGGCGCCGGCGGTTCCTCGGCCTTGGCC
>CAYIQU010000285.1:0-962 GCA_964365645.1 uncultured Hyphomicrobiales bacterium
CGCCATGATCATGAAATTGCGGACGCCGGGAAACGAAATCACCGACTCGCCGTTCTCGCGGTAGGGCCGGACGGGAACGCGCGGCAGGGCGTTGATGTAGGGAATCGGCCGCGTGGCGGGGAAGGGGATGAAGCCCTTGTCGGCGGATTTCTGGATCGCGCCTTGGGCCTGGTCGGCGTCGGCGACGAAATCGACGACCATCGTTTTCAGGCGCGCGGCGCGGGCGTATTCGAGCAGGGCGAGCCGCGCCGCCAGCTTTTCCGGGATCGGTTCGACGCCGGGCTTGTTCGGGTTGTCGTAAAAAAGGCCCGGAACGATGATTCCGTCGATGGTTTGCATGTAGGCGTGTGCCGGCGCGAGCTTGAGCCGGTCGGCCTCGTCGGCCTTGGCGAGAAGATCGACGCCGCCCTCGGCCACGATCGCAAAACCGTTCTTGGTCCGGCGGGCGAACCCGGCCGCCGACTGGACGAACTTGCGCATTTCCTCGCGCAGGTCGACCACCGTCGCCGGGGTGCGGGTCTGCTTGTTCTTCCCCTCGGTCAGGCGTTCCTGCTGAACCCGGATTTCGCCTTTCTTCGCGGCGTCTTTCTTGGCGGCGGGCGCCTGGGCGAACGCCGGGGCGGCGTTGAACGCCAGCAGGATGCCGGCGACGAGGATGCACAGAAGGGCCGGGCGCGGTTTCACGGCGCTCATTCCACCCTTCGGGGGCGTTTCTGGCAAGGCCCCTGTGGAGGTCGGCTGCGGTTCAGGGTTCACCCAAATCCCAGAACAGCCCGGCCATCAGGCGCAGCCCCTCGCGGGCGATGGATTCGGGTAAGTGCTCGTCGGGCGCGTGCTGCGAACAGGCGGGATAGGAATGGGGCACCCAGACGGTGGGCAGGCCGAGAATGTCGGCGAAGGCGTCGTTGGGCAGCGAGCCGCCGAGATTGGGCAGGATCGCGGGCGCGGCCCCCGTCGTGCGG
>CAYIQU010000285.1:972-3224 GCA_964365645.1 uncultured Hyphomicrobiales bacterium
ATGGATTGGGCAACCCGCCGGACCCAGGGATGGGCGGGATCGAGACGGGTCGCGGCGAAAAATCCGTCCTTGGCCCGCGTCGCCGTCACCATCGGGAATCCGTGGCGGTCGAGATGGCGGCGCAGCGCCGGTACCGCGTCGTCGGGATCGACGCCGACCACGGTGCGCAACTGGCACCGCGCCGTCGCCCGGCCGGGAATGGCGCTGACCGGCCGGTCGGGATTGCCGGCGCCCAGCGCCAGCACCTCGAAGCTGCACCAGCCGTAGACCCGTTCCGCCGGCGTCAGTCCCGGCTCGCCCCATTGGGCGTCGACGGCGGGACCGTCCGGGCCGCCGTCGACGGCCAGTCCCGCCAGGGCTTCGCGCACCGCCGGCGCGAGCGGCTTCGGCCGCCATTCGGGCACGGCGATGGCGCCGGTTTGGGTGACGATGCTGGCCAGCGCGTGAGCGAGGATGACGCCCGGATTGGCGAGCAGACCGCCCCAGTTCCCCGAATGGTGCGCGCCGGGGCGCAAATTCACGGTCAACTCCATGTTGATCGCGCCGCGCGAGCCGAGAAAAAGCGTCGGGCGCTCCGCCGCGACGCGCGGCCCGTCGGAGGCGAGAAACAGATCGGCGGCGAAATCCTTTTTGTTTTGCCGGCACAAGTCGTGCAGGCCGGGCGAGCCGATCTCTTCCCCCATTTCCAGCAGCAGCTTGATGTTGAATCCCAACTTCCCGCCGCGCGCCTTCAGCACGGCGGCCAGCGCGCCCAAGTTCACGGTGTGCTGGCCCTTGTTGTCGGCGGTGCCGCGTCCGTAGAACCGGCCGTTGGCGTGCACCACCCGCCACGGGTCGAGACCCGGACGCCATTCCGCGTCCTGGCCGCGAATGACGTCGCCGTGGCCGTAGCTGAAAACCGTCGGGCGGTTGTCGTCCTCGTGGCGTTCGGCGAACAGGAACGGCGCGCCTGCGTCGGCGGGGTTGGCCATCAGGCGGCAATGAAAACCCATGTCCTCCAGGCGAGGGCGAATCTCGCGCACCAGATAGAGTTCAAGCTCGGCCTTGCGTTCGGGGTTTTGGCTTTCGGTTTTGACCGCGACCCGGCGCGCGAGATCGGCGGCGAATCCGCCGCCGTCGTAATAGTTCTCGGCCTCGGCGATGGCTTGCGCGCGGCTCATGGCCGTCATTCCACTCCCGCGACGGGGGTCTGGCAAGGGCGGCCTTGTCCGGTCTAAAATTCGCCATGGCCTACGCCCGCACCGCCTGTCCGCACGACTGCCCCTCGACCTGCGCCCTCGAAGTCGAGCGGGTCGACTCCCGCACCATCGGCAAAGTGCGCGGGGCGGCGGCGAACGACTACACCGACGGCGTCATTTGCGCCAAGGTCGCCCGCTATGCCGAGAGGACCCACCATCCCGACCGGCTGAAAACGCCGTTGCGCCGCGTCGGGCCGAAGGCGGAACCGGGCGGGCGCAACCGGTTCGAGCCTTGTTCGTGGGACGAGGCGCTGGATATGACCGCGGCGGCGCTGGCCGAGGCGGCGGCCAAGTTCGGGCCGCAATCGGTCTGGCCTTATTATTACGCCGGAACCATGGGCCTGGTGCAACGCGACGGCATCCACCGCCTGCGCCACGTCATGGGCTATTCGCGGGAAGACGACAACATCTGCGTCGCGCTCGCCAACGCCGGCTGGAAGGCGGGCGCCGGTGCCAAGCGCGGTACCGACGCCCGCGAGATGGCCCAATCCGATTTGATCGTGTTCTGGGGCGTCAACGCGGTCAGCACCCAGATCAACGCCATGCACCACGCCGCGTTGGCGCGCAAGGCGCGCGGCGCGAAGATCGTCGCCATCGACGTTTATCGCAACCCGACGGTCGAGGCCGCCGACCTCGCGCTCATCCTCCGCCCCGGCACCGACGGGGCGCTGGCGTGCGCGGTCATGCACGTTCTGTTCAAGGAAGGGTTCGCCGACCGCGATTATCTCGCCCGCTACACCGACGCCGACGCGCGCCTGGAAAAGCACCTGGAAAGCCGCACGCCCGGCTGGGCGGCGCCGATCACCGGAGTCCCCGAAGACGAGATCGTTTCCTTCGCCCGACTCTACGGGCAAACGAAGCGCAGCTATATCCGCCTCGGCTACGGCTTCTCGCGCCAGCGCAACGGATCGGTCGCCATGCACGCGGCCAGTTGCCTGCCGGCGGTGACGGGGGCGTGGATATATAAGGGCGGCGGCGAGCTGTTCGGCCAGGCCTCGATCTACGACGCCCTCG
>CAYIQU010000286.1:0-3210 GCA_964365645.1 uncultured Hyphomicrobiales bacterium
TGGTGGGCGGTACAGGGATTGAACCTGTGACCCCTACGATGTCAACGTAGTGCTCTACCGCTGAGCTAACCGCCCTTGGGTCGTTTTCCGAATCTTGCCGGCCTTACATCGCCCAGCCTCATTTCGACCGGGCGGTTGGGGGCTTTTAATGCCCGGACCGGGCCTTGGCAAGGGTGGCGGCCGGATTCGGGGCGCCGGCGGAACGGCCGGGCCGAAGGCGGCCGGGCGGCCCGGGAAAAGCCCTCAACCGCGACCCTTTTGGCGTTGCCAGCGCTGGCGGACGCTCGTAAACATAGTTTCCCGCTTCCCCCCAAAAACCCCGCGCGAACGAGGATTTCCGTGCCGCCCTCCGGCCCCGCCAGCACCGCCAGCGCGTCCTATGCCTACCGGCCGCTCGAGCCGGTGGACGCGCCCTTCGACGTGCTCGGGCCCGAGAGGCAGACCGCGCCGTTCGTGTTCGCCTCGCCCCACAGCGGGCGGATCTACCCGCCGGAATTCCAGGCCGCGGCGCGCCTCGACCCGGTGACGCTGCGCCGGTCCGAGGACGCCTTCATCGACGAGGTCTTCGCCGCCGCGCCGCTGCTGGGCGCGCCGCTCTTGCGCGCGCATTTCCCGCGCGCCTACGTCGATCCCAACCGCGAGCCGTTCGAGCTGGACCCGGCCATGTTCGACGGCCCCCTGCCCGCCCATTGCAACACAACCTCGCCGCGCGTCGCCGCCGGATTGGGCACGATCGCGCGGGTCATCACCAGCGGCGAGGAAATCTACGGGCGCAAGCTGCGCTTCGAGGACGCGGAAAGCCGCATCCGGCGCTATTACGAGCCCTACCACGCCGAACTCGCCCGGCTGATCGCCGCCACCAAGGACAAGTTCGGCCTGTGCGTGCTGATCGATTGCCATTCGATGCCGTCGGTCGGCGGCCCGATGGACCAGGACCCGGGACTGCGGCGCGTCGACGTCGTGCTGGGCGATGCCCACGGCACGTCGTGCGCGGGCGCGATCGTCGACACCGCCGCGCGCGCGCTCAAGGCGCTCGGCCTCAACGTCGCCCACAACATTCCCTACGCCGGCGGCTTCACCACTCGTCATTACGGCCAGCCGGCGATGGGCGTGCACGCGCTTCAGGTCGAGGTCAACCGCGCCCTCTACATGGACGAACGCGCCATCGCCCGCGGCCCCGGCTTGCCGGCGCTGGCGCAACGCATCGCCCGCTTCATCGACTTCATGGTCCGCATGGATATGTCTTCTCTTCGTTAAAACGTCCAACCGCCGCCGAACGCCCATGACCCTGGTCATTCATCCCGCCTCCGCCGCCCAGCCGCTCGTGCGCGCCGCCACGGCCGCCGACATGGACATCGTCCAGGCGATCTACGCCCGGCACGTGCGCGAAGGCCTGGCGAGTTTCGAGATCGAGCCGCCCGATACGGCCGAAATCGCCGCCCGCTGGCGCGCGGTGGTCGAACGCGGCTTGCCCTATCGCATCATCGAGGCCGACGGCGCGGTCCGGGGGTTCGCCTACGCAGCCCCCTATCGCGCCCGCGCGGGCTATCGCTACACGGTCGAGGATTCGGTCTACATCGCCATGGAATCCCTCGGGCGCGGCTACGGCCGCGGGCTGCTGGCCGACGTGATCGAGGCCAGCACCCGGGCGGGCATGCGCCAGATGGTCGCGGTGATCGGCGATTCCGCCAACGTCGCCTCGATCGCGCTGCACGGCGCGCTGGGGTTCCGCAACGCCGGCACCCTGGTGTCGGCCGGCTACAAGATGGGCCGCTGGATCGATTCGGTCTTGATGCAGCGCGCGCTCGGCGACGGCGACGCGACCCTGCCCCGCGATTGAATTTCCCCGCCGAAATCCAACCTGAAAAAATTGGGGCCGCTCTTTCGAGCAGCCCCAAGTGGTATTGGGAGGAAACATCACGCAGGTTCGAACCGGCTTGCGCCGCTTCCAAAACTGCTGGAATCGTTTATAGCACGGACGACGGGAAAAACAACAAAAAACCACACATTAACACTTAAAGCCACATCCCCGGCCGACGGCGCCGCCGGCTGGCACGCGGCTTGCTTTTCATTCCCTGAACCCGGCCTTGAGCCTGGATAAGGGAACACGCCGATGCGACGCTTGAGCCTTGGAATCCTGGCCTTTGCCCTGGTGGGCGCCTCGGCCGCGCGAGCGGCCCCGGTCGCCTCGCAAGCCCTTGGCGATCCTTGGAAAATCTGCGCCGCCCAGGCCGCGCGCCACGAGGCCAAGCACGGCCTTCCCCGCCATCTCCTGGCCGCCGTCGCCAAGGCCGAATCGGGCCGCTGGGACGAGACCAACCGGGCAAATGTTGCCTGGCCCTGGACGGTGACGGCGGGCGGCGAGGGGCAATTCTTCGCCAGCGCCGCCGAGGCCGTTGCCGAGGTCAAGCGGCTGAAGGCGCGCGGGGTCACCAACATCGACGTCGGCTGCATGCAGGTGAACCTGTTCCACCACGGCCGCCATTTCGCCGGCATCGAGCAGGCGATGGACCCCGAGACCAACGCCGACTACGCCGCGCGGTTCTTGAAGACCCTGCGCGAGACCTCGGCCGACTGGATGGAGGCGGCCGGACGCTATCATTCCTCGACGCCCGAGAAGAACGCCCCCTACCGCGCCAAGATCGCGCGGCTGTGGGACGAAACCAAGCGCGAGAATCCCGCCGCCCAACTCGCCCGCGCCCCGGGCCAGGGCCCCGGCCACGCATCGACATCGGCCGCGGCCGGCGCGATCCTTCGCTCGGCCGGGCCGCGCGCCGTCGTCGCCATCGATTACGACCGCACCGCGCAGCTGAACGCCAACTTCCAGGCCCGCCGCGCGCCCAATGGAAAAAGCGCGGCCGAGTCCGTCTTCGTCGGCGGCAACGAAGCCGGCGCCATCGCCAACCGGGCGCGGAAGGAAGCCGAGCGCGCCCGCACGATCAACGCCCGCGTCGTCGCGCCGGGCACGCCGGCGGCGGCCGAGCGCTTCGCCCAACGGCGCGCCAACGACATCGCCCGCTGGCGCACCAATGAGTTCGCGCGCCCCGGCGCGACTGAATTCGCGCGCCCCGACGCGACCAAACCAGCCGGCGATGATTCCTAATTCAAGGCGTGGCGAAGACCGGTAGACAATCGATCGATTTGACCAGCCTCCCCCTTCGACAAGCTCAGGGTGAGGTCAAAACATAGAGATCCTCATGCTGAGCCTGT
>CAYIQU010000287.1:0-3209 GCA_964365645.1 uncultured Hyphomicrobiales bacterium
TTGCCGACGGCGGCGGCGACGACGATGGCGATGACTGGGCGGCCGCGTCCACGGGCGCCCATATCGCCGCCAGCAGCAGAAGGGGCGCCGCGCGCGGCGCCGGGACCAGCAAGCCGCGCAAGGCGAGGCTGGCGAGAAGATCGGCGAGCGCCAGCGCGAACGCGAGTCCCAGCAGCCAGGGGCGCAGGTCCGCCTCGCGCCCCGCGCCGTAGGACAGGGCTTCCGCGTCGGCCGGCGGCGACGCCGGCTTCAGCGCCGCCACCGCGTCGGCGAGATTGAGCGCCCGCCGGGCCGCGCGTTCGCCGTGAGAACCGGCACCGTAGAAACCGGGCGGATGGCGCGGGCCGGCGCGGGTCGCGGCGAAACTCTCCGCCGCGATGGCAGCGACGTCGGCGCCCGGCGCGCCCAACCGGCCGAAGCCGTCGAGAATCTCCTGGGGCGCCAGCGGCGGTCCCGCCGCCGCGCCGCCGAGACCCTGGCTCAACGCCACCAGCCGTTGCAGCATCCCGACGAACAGGCCCGACAGCGGAAGGTCCGACCATTGCGCGTTGGCGGTGACGTGGACCAGCACCAGCCAGCCACGGCCGCGTTTTTCCGCCGTGACCAGGGGCGTGCCGTCGGCCAGCCGGGCCCAGGTTCGCTCGCCAAGATCGAGTTCGGGTTCGGCCAACACTTGGCGGCGCACGCGCGCGTCGTCGGGAATGCCTAAGCCCGCGAACGGGCTTTTGTCGTCGAAGGGCGCCAGCCGGACGGGGCGTTCCCACGTCAGCGCGCCGCCGACGGTGCGATCGCCGGCGCGCAGCCGAACCGGCAGGAACGGATCGTCCCGCTGCGTTCCCGCGCCTTCGCGGGCGGCGGCGGCCAGGCGCGGCCCGGCGAAGCGGACGGCGACGCCGCCCGCCTCGATCCAGCGGGCGAGATGGGCGGAATCCGCCTCGGCCAACGGCGGCGGATCGACCAGCGCCAGGACCGCCAGCGGCCGGGCGAGCAGATCGGCCAGCGGCGCGCGGCGCGTTTCCGCCCACGGGTCCAACGCGCGTTCCAGATAATAGAGCTCCCCCAGCAGCGGTTGTTCGTCACGAGCCGCCTGGGACGCGGCGATCCCCACGGGGCGGCGACGCCAGCGTTCGTCGATCAGCGCGACGGCGGCGGCGCCGATCTCGCCCTCGATCTCGACGCGGGCGAGCCGGTTGCGAAGTTCGGGCGGCAGGGTCATGCGCGCCTCGGCGCTTGTCCGGCCGTCGGCGAAGGCCAGGCGTTCGCGGGCCAGCGCCCGCCCGTCGTCGCCGTAGGCGATGACGACGATCTCGCGGCGGCCCGCGCCCGTCGCCCGCTCGGCCGACAGGACCAGCGCGTCGGCTTCGCCGCGCGGCGGGCGCAGCATCAGCGGCAGCCGTTCGGCGGGCATCGCCGCCACCGCCAACGGTCCCAACGCCCGCAACAGGCCCGCGAACGCGGCGGCCTCGCCCTCGCCCGTCTCCAGTCCGTCGCTCAACCAAGCCACCGGGGGCGAGGCGACGCGGTTGTCCCGCGCCCAGGCCGCCAGCGATTCCGCGACGGCAGCGCGGTCCGTCGGCCACGGCTTCGGTTTCAGGGACTCGACCGCCCGGCGCGCGGCGACGGCCGACAGCAGCGTCAAGGATTGATCGCCGGATCGGTCGCCGGCCTGCGCCGTCGGCGCCAGCACCACGGCGCGGCCTTCGCGCTCGGCTCGCTCGATCAGGCGGCGCGCGGCGGCCGTCCGCTCGGGCCAGCGGCCCGCCGCCGCCCAACCGTCGTCGATCGCCAGCACCAGCGGGCCTTCGCCCTTGAGCCGCGACTCGGCGTTGAGGACCGGATGCGCCAAGCCCGCCACCGCCGCCGCCGCGAGCGTGAAGCGCAGCGCGATCAGCCACGGCGGCGTGGTCGCCGACGTTTCGTCGCGGCGCACCAACGCCATCAGGATCCGCACCGGCGGGAAGACGACGCGGCGCGGCGCCGGCGGCATCAGGCGCAAAAAGAACCACAGCAGCGGCAACGCGAGCAGGCCCAGCAGAACCCACGGCGCCGCGAACGACAGGGACCCGAGGGCGAGCATGAGTGTGTTCTATCCCCGCCCCGGTTCGGCCAGCCCGAGATAGAGGGCGAGCAGCGCCGCCTCGGGCGCATGATCGGTGCGGTGACGCAGAACTCCCCACCCTGCCCGGCGGGCGAGATCGATAAGTCCCGTTTGATGCGCGGCCATCGCCCGGCGGAAATCGGCCGCCGCGGTTTCGGCGCGGCCGAGCAAGGCTTCGCCTTCCGCCTCGGGCCCGAGAAACCGCACCCGCCCCGAAAAGGGCAGCGTTTCCTCGGCCGGGTCCAGCACCTGGATCAAATGCCCGCGCACGCCCTCGGCGTCGAAGGCGGCGACCGTCGCCTGGATATCCGGCAGGGGCGACAGAAAGTCGCCGAACAGGACGACGCGCGCGTGACGCGGCAGGTTCTCGGCGAGGGGGAGACTCGATGTCGCCGCGTCGGCATCGTCGAGTTGCTCGGCCATCCTGGACAGCACGATGCGCCCCGAGGCGGGCTTGATGCCCGATCCCAGCAGCGCGATTCTCTCGCCGCCGCGCACCAGCAGGACCGCCAACGCCAGCGCCAGCAGTCCCGCGCGGCGCCGCTTCGTTCCGAGCGCGGCCGACGAGGCGTAATCCATGGACGCCGAACCGTCGCGCCACAGCCAGACGCTCTGCGCTGCTTCCCACTCGGTTTCGCGGACGTAAAGATGGCTCGACTTGGCCGAACGGCGCCAATCGATGCGCGGCGTCGGATCGCCCGGCTGATAGCGGCGGAATTGCCAGAAGGTCTCGCCCTGGCCGACGCGGCGGCGGCCGTGCACGCCCTGCGAAACGGTGCTGGCGACGCGCCGGGCCGCGACCAGCAGCGGCGGCAACGGCTCCGCCAGGACTTCGGCCCGGTGGTGAAGATCGGCGCCGGTTCCTCTGATGCGTCCGCCTCCGGCAAAACTCATAGGCCCGCCTCCGGCAAGAATCGGTTCAGGCGACGGTCGCCGCCAGACGCTCGATAACGCGCTCGACCGTCACGCCTTCGGCGCGGGCGGCGAACGACAGCGCCATGCGGTGGCGCAGCACCGGCGCCGCCAAGGCGAGCACGTCGTCGATGGATGGCGCGAAGCGTCCGTCCATCAGGGCCCGCGCCCGGGCCGCCAGCATCAGGGCCTGGCTGGC
>CAYIQU010000288.1:0-3206 GCA_964365645.1 uncultured Hyphomicrobiales bacterium
ACATCGCCTCGGTCAACCGGCCGGTGTTGGTGTTGTAGCGCGAGCAGTGATAGCTATCCAAAAGCGTCCGCCCCGAGGGCAGCGCGTGGCGCGCCCCGTGCGCGAATCGCGCCGCCGATTTCCGCGTGCCTTCGGCCGCCAGTACGGCGTCGTGGGCGAGGACACCCAACGCCAGCACGACCTTGAGCCTGGGCATGGCCGCCATTTCGGCGACGAGAAAAGGGCGGCAGGCGGCGGCTTCGACTCCCGTCGGCTTGTTCGCGGGCGGCACGCAGCGAACCGCATTAGTGACACGGGCGTTGTTGAGCGTGAATCCGTCGTTGGCCTCTGCCCCGTAGGCGCCGGACGCGAATCCGAACTCCGCAAGGGTCCGATAAAGAAGATCGCCCGCGAAGTCGCCGGTGAACGGCCGCCCCGTCCGATTTGCGCCGCGCAAGCCGGGCGCCAGGCCGACGATCAGAAGACTTGCGTCCAGCCCGCCGAAAGACGGCACCGGCGCGTTGTGCCAATCGGGCCATGCCCGGCGATTGTCTTCGCGGAAAACGACGAGACGCGGGCACAACCGGCATGTCGCGGGCGGCGTCGCCCCAGGAACGAGCTTTCGGTCCGGCTCTTTGCGGCGGAGACTCACGGTCGAGCCTCTCCGGCGAGAAAATCGTTTCTAGAGATCGACGGCGTTGGCCGGGGTGAGGCCGGAAACCGAGTGATCGCCGCGCGGATCGCGGCCATCGCGCGGGCTTTCATACCCAGGCGAATTCGGGGGCTGGGCATGAGCCGGACGGCCGGCGCGAGCGATGTGCGATTGCAAGTCCTGAAGCTCCAGAAAGGTATCGGCCTGGCGGCGCAACTCATCGGCGACCACCGGCGGCTGCGAACGAATGGTGCTGACCACCGTGACCCGTACGCCCTTGCGCTGGACCGCCTCGACCAAACGGCGAAAGTCGCCGTCGCCGGAAAACAGCACCACATGGTCGAGGTATTGGGCCATTTCCATGACATCGATGGCAATCTCGACGTCCATGTTGCCCTTGATCTTGCGGCGGCCCTGGGCATCGGTGAATTCCTTGGTGGGCTTGGTCACCATGGTATAGCCGTTGTAGTCGAGCCAATCCACCAGGGGCCGGATCGGCGAGTATTCCTGGTCTTCGATCAACGCGGTGTAGTAGAACGCCCGGATCAGGTGCCCCTTGCCGGCGAAGTAGTCGAGCAGTTTGCGGTAGTCGATGTCGAAGTTGAGGCCCCGGGCCGCGGCATAAAGATTGGACCCGTCGATGAAGAGCGCTACTTTTTCCTGGGTGTAGAAGGTCATGGGGTAAATTCCTTTGCTTCAAATGGAACGCTTCAATCGGCCGCCAAAGCGGTATGTCCGGAAATTGGGGCGGCGGCGCCCCGCTGACAAGGGGCAATCGCGCCACCGGATGACCCTAAAGGACAAAACCCTGTGATTTTAATCGGTATCGGGGCGAATATTCCGTCCGCCTTCGGCCCGCCGCGCGCCACCTGCGGGGCCGCGCTGGCCGCGCTGATGCGCGCGGGGGTCGAGATCGTCGCCTGTTCGTCGTGGTGGCGGACGGCGCCGGTGCCGGCCTCCGACCAGCCCTGGTTCATCAACGCCGTCGTCGCCGTGGCGTCGCCCTTGCCGCCGGCCGATCTGCTGGCCGTCCTTTTGCGAATCGAAACCGCCTTCGGCCGGGTTCGCGGCGTCCCCAACGCCGACCGGGTCCTCGATCTCGACCTGCTCGACCACCACGGCATGACGGGCGAAGTCGCGGAGCAGGGCATCGTCCTGACCTTGCCCCATCCCCGGATGCACGAGCGCGCCTTCGTCTTGCTGCCCCTCTTGGAAATCGACCCCGGCTGGCGCCACCCCGTAACGGGCCTGTCGGCCGAGGCCCTGGCCGGAAACCTGCCCCCCGCCCAGGCCGTCTTCCGAATGCCCCCGGCGGCCGGGCTGTGCGGCACCGAATGGGAACAACACGAATCCCTGCCCGCGATCGGAACCGGATAATCCCCGATTTTCAGGCAAACTCGGGGCTCCGCTCCCCGGACAAGTCCCGGAAAAGGCGTGTATTTGCCTTGCGTCGCGCGGGTCCGCCCCATATATACTGCCGAGAAGCCGGGCCTTCGTCGCGGACAGTCCGCGTCAAGGCCCGCTATTCGTCTATAGAATTCAAGGAGTTACGGATATGGCGCGCGTAACGGTCGAAGACTGCGTCCTGAAGGTTCCCAACCGGTTCGATCTGGTGATGCTGGCGTCCCAGCGGGCGCGCGGCATTTCCTCGGGCGCGGCCCTGACCGTGGAACGCGACAACGACAAGAACCCGGTCGTGGCGCTGCGCGAAATCGCCGAATCGACCGTCTCCATCGACGAGCTTGGGGAATCCTGCATCCGCGGCCTGCAAAAGAACGTCGAAAGCGACGAGCCGGTCGAGGAAACCGTCGACTTGGCCGCCATGCAGCAGGAAATGACCCTGCAGATGTCCCAGGCCTCGCAGGCCGCCGCGGTCGTGGAGTTGGGCGACGACGAAGCCGACATGGACGACGCCGAGGCGGGCGAGACCATTGAAGAGGGCGCCGTCGGTGCCGTCAGCGCCGAGCCCGCGAGCGAGGACTCGGGCGTCGAGGAATAATCCTCCTCCATCCGGCCCCGGTCCGGAGGGGTTAAAAAGCCGATGCTCCGTCAGTTCGAACTGGTCGAGAAGGTCAAGGCCTACGACCCGAACGCGGACGAAGACATCCTCAACCGCGCCTACGTCTACGCCATGAAGGCGCACGGCTCGCAGTTGCGGGCCTCGGGCGACCCCTACTTTTCCCATTCGATCGAAGTCGCGGGCATTCTCACCGCCTTCAAGCTGGATTCCGCCTCGATCGCCACGGCGTTGCTGCACGACGTGGTCGAGGACACCGTCGCCGATCTCGACGACGTCAAGAAGCACTTCGGCGACGAAGTCGCGAGACTGGTGGACGGCGTCACCAAGCTCGCCCGCATCGAATTCCAATCCGACAAGGCGAAGCAGGCGGAAAACTTCCGCAAGCTGGTGCTGGCCATGTCGGAAGACATCCGCGTGCTGCTGATCAAGCTTGCCGACCGGCTGCACAACATGCGCACGCTCCACTACATCAAAAGCCCCGACAAGCGCCAGCGCATCGCCCTGGAAACGATGGAAATCTACTCGCCCCTAGCTTATCGTTTGGGAATGCAAAAA
>CAYIQU010000289.1:0-3199 GCA_964365645.1 uncultured Hyphomicrobiales bacterium
GCATGACGTGCAGGCCGCCCGGCTTCAGTTCCGCCGCGCCGTTCGCCGGAACACTGATGGCGTCGATTTTCCGCATCCGCATCACGTCGCCGTCGCGAATATGGTCGTGCAATTCGGCCTTGCCGGCGACGGCGGCGGCCGAGGCGGAAACCAGCTTGTCGCCCGTTGCCCCGCCGCGAAGGGTCATGTAGGCCGCGCCCGCGCCGGCCGTGCCCGCCGAGGGCCGGGCGAAGGGGTTTTCGATCTTCACGCCGCCCGCCTTCACGCTATCGGACTGGGCGAACGCGGCGAAGGGAGCGACGGCAATTGCGGCGGCGATCAAAAAGCAGCGAAAGGGATGCATCGGGCGGTCTCCCGGGATTGTGGAACGGTCTTCTCTGTAGACGGCGGGAAAGAAAAATAAATTGACCGCGATCAAGCGCCGAGCGCCGCGCCGTCGGCCGCTTTCGCGCGCTTCGCCCGCACGCTGTCGGACCGCAACTGGCCGCAGGCCGCCAGGATGTCGCGCCCGCGCGGGCTGCGGATCGGGGCGGAAAAGCCGGCGTCGTTCAGGGCGTCGGCGAAGCGTTTCATGGTTTTGGCGTCGGAACACTCATAGGCCGCGCCCGGCCACGGGTTGAACGGGATCAGGTTGAACTTGGCGGGCAGCCCGCGCATCAGCCGGATCAATTCGTGCGCGTCGGCGTCCGAATCGTTGACGCCCTTCAGCATGACGTATTCGAAGGTGATGCGCCGGGCGTTGTCGGCGGGATAGGCCTTGAGCGCCTTGAACAGTTCCTTCAGCGGGTACTTGCGGTTGATGGGCACCAGCACGTCGCGCAGCTCGTCGCGGACCGCGTGCAGGCTGATGGCGAGCTTGACGCCCAATTCCCGGCCGACGCGCGGGATCAGCGGCACCACGCCCGAGGTCGACAGCGTGATGCGCCGCTTGGAAATGGCGACGCCCTCGCCGTCCATGACGATCTTGAGGGCCTTGGCGACGTTGTCGTAGTTGAACAGCGGTTCGCCCATGCCCATGAGCACGATGTTGGAGAGCAGCCGGCCCGCCGGGGGCGCCGGCCATTCGCCGATGGCGTCGCGCGCCGCCAGCACTTGAACGACGATTTCCGCCGCCGTCAGGTTGCGCACCAGCTTTTGCGTGCCGGTGTGGCAGAAGGAGCACGTCAAGGTGCAGCCGACCTGGGACGAGACGCACAGCGCGCCGCGATCTTCTTCCGGGATCAGGACCGTTTCCGCCTCGTTGCCGTCGTCGAAACGCAGCAGCCATTTGCGGGTGCGGTCCTCGGAAACCAGGGCGCGCGCCACCGCCGGCCGGCCGATGCGATAGTGCGCCGCCAGCTTCTCGCGCAAGGACTTGGCCAGCGTCGTCATCCGGGCGAAATCGGTCGCGCCGCGAAAATACATCCAGTGCCAAAGCTGCTCGGCGCGGAACGCCGGCTCGCCCAAGCGGGCGAGTTCGGCTTTCAGCTCTTCGCGCGAAAGGCCGATCAGATCGGCCGGCGGCGCTTCGGTGATGGCGGCGACACGGGCAACGGACATGGCGGATCGACAAAAAAAGGGGAGCGGCGGGCCCCCCGGGAAAGGGCGTCCTAGATATAGCGATTATCCGGCCCGGCGAAAGGGGGCGGGCGAAAAGGCCTATTTCCGGGGGCAGGCCTTGTTGATGGCGTCCAGCGCCGCCGAGACGCCCTTCAGGGAATAGGTATCGACGGTCAGCGTGCCCTTGGATGAGGTGCCCTTGACCACCAGGGTCGAGCCGGCGCGCATCGCCTTGACCAACTGGGCGTCGCCGGCGGCATCGCGGGCCCAGGCCTGGCCGCCCTGGCCGAACAGGGACAACGCCTGATCGCCGACGGCGGCTTTGACCTCGGAGCCGTCCTTGTAGACGTAGCCGGCCTCGATGCTGACCACGTCGAAGGTTTTTTCCTTGGGCCGGTGGGTGACCAGGATGAAAACGTCGCCGCGCTGGGTGTACTTGCCTTCCTGCTTGGTCGGCTTGGTCCCGGCGTAGCAGAACCCGTCGCGGGCATCGGCGTAGGCTTCCCAGTCGCCGAAGGTGCCCAGCTGCCCGCCGTTGGACTGCCCGCCATTGGAATCGCTCTTGGCGGTGCCGCTCTTCGCGCTTGCTGGGCCGCTCTTCGCGTTTGTTTGGCCGCTCTTCGCGGCGCCGTTTTTCTTGGCCTGCGCCGCGAGGGGCTGCGGCTGAACCAACGCGACCGCGACGGCGGCGGCGAGAAGAAGGCGAAAAAGAGTCTTCATGTCGTCACGCTCCTCCGCCGAATCGATCTCCCAATGAAACGGGCTCCCCGGGGATGGCCTCCCGGAGAACCCTGTCGGCGATCGCGATTCCAAGACCGGCGGCTTCCGCTTCCTTCCTAGCAGCGCGCGGGTTAAGGAAAGGCTAAGGGGACGCGGCGATGGGCGGGCCTTGCCAGCAGGGCCGGCTTCGGCCTTACATCGCGGCCATGACCGACCCCGCCCCCGATAGCCCGATTCTCGTCGAAGCGACCCGTGGCGACATGGTCGAAAGCCGCCATCGCGGCTTCATCGCCGTCGTCGACGCCGACGGCAACCGCGTCGCCGCCTGGGGGGACCCGGAACGCCTGATCTATCCCCGCTCGGCGATCAAGCCGTTGCAGGCGCTGGCGGTGATCGAAAGCGGCGCGGCGAAGCGCTATGCGCTCACCGACGAGGAAATCGCGCTGGCCTGCGCCAGCCACGCGGGCGAGGCCGATCACGTCGGCCGGATCGCCGCCTGGCTGGCCCGGATGGGCCTGGCCGGCGCCGACCTCGAATGCGGCGCGCACCCGCCCGCCGACCCCGCCGCCGCCGAGGAACTGATCCGCACGGGGGCGAAGCCCTGTCCGCTGCACAACAACTGTTCGGGCAAGCACGCCGGCATGGTGGCGACCGCCCTGCACCGGGGCGAACCGACGCGGGGCTACATCGCGCCCGATCATCCGGTGCAGATCCGCCTCAAGATCCTGCTCGCCGAAATGAGCGGCGCGACCCTGGCCGACGCGCCGCGCGGAATCGACGGCTGCGGCATTCCGGTCTACGGAATGCCCCTCGAGGCCCTGGCGCGGGCCATGGCCCGCCTCGCCCGGCCCGCCGATCTTCCGCCCGAGCGGATGGAAGCCGCCTGGCGCGTGATCGCGGCGATGGCGGCGCACCCGCGCCTTGTTTACCGCGCGGGCAG
>CAYIQU010000290.1:0-3187 GCA_964365645.1 uncultured Hyphomicrobiales bacterium
TGCAGTCGGACGACTACATTTCCTCGTGGGAGGACCGCGGGTAAATATCGTGGGAGGACCGCGGGTAGCCCGCCCCCTTCTTGGTTTGCTTCGCGTCACTTCCGTGCCGCTACGCGAGGTTCCCTTCCGGCCCGATTGCTGCTAAGGATTCCCACCTAAAGCCAAGGAGGCCCGCGCATGACTCATTTCCTGGTTTCGGACGCCAAGCCCGACGGCTACAAGCTGGAAGACATCCTTTCGGTGCTGCGCGCCGACGTCATCATCCGGTGCAGCAAGATCACCAACGACCAGCGCCCCGAGGCGCGCCAAGTGCTTTTGAACAACATGAAAATCCTGGGCCTGATGAGCGACGCCATCGTCCTGGCCGAGGATTCCTCCCGTATCTTGGAAAAAGCCTACGGCCCCTCGGTCAAGGGCGGCCCGCCGCGCATCGGCGAACCTTGAGCGCCAGGCGCCCGGTCCCCCCGGCGCCGCCGGGGCGAAAATCCTGGAATTACGACCTTCTAATATGATCGGCTTGCTAAAGTATTGCGGGCCTCTTACATCTATTCCGCATCCGCCCGGCCCGATCCGGCCGGGAGTTCGGGCGGCCCGAAAAGCCGAGCGAGACGCTGAAGAATCGCCGAGGGAATCGCCGAGGGAATCGCCGAGGAAATCGAACGTGATCGATACCGTCGTCCCACCCGCCGCCGGGGCCAAGACGCTCCGCGACATTCCGCCCACCCTCGACGTCGAGGCGGAAATCGCGCGCCTGCGCCGCGAGAAGAACGCGGTCATCCTCGCCCACTATTACCAGGACGGCGAGATCCAGGACCTGGCCGACTTCGTCGGCGACTCGCTCGATCTGTCGCGCGCGGCCGCCAACACCGACGCCGACGTCATCGTGTTCTGTGGCGTGCGCTTCATGGGCGAGGTCGCCAAGATCCTGAGCCCCGCCAAGACCGTCCTGCTGCCCGACGCCGCCGCCGGCTGCTCGCTGGAAGACGCCTGCAAGCCCGAGGATTTCCGCGCCTTCCGCGAAGCCCACCCCGACCACGTCGCGCTCAGCTACATCAACTGCTCGGCCGAGGTGAAGGCGTTGTCCGACATCATCGTGACCTCGGCCAACGCCGAGCACATCGTCCGCCAGATTCCCGCCGACAAGCCGATCCTGTTCGCGCCGGACCGCCATCTCGGCGCCTACGTCATGCGCAAGACCGGCCGGCCGATGACCCTGTGGAACGGCATCTGCATCGTGCACGAGCAATTCTCGGAGCGCGAGCTGCTCGCCCTCAAGGTCCGCCATCCCGAGGCCAAGATCACCGCGCACCCCGAGTGCCCCGACGCCATCCTCAAGCACGCCGATCACGTCGGCTCGACTCGCGGGATGCTCAAGTACGTGCTGGAAAGCCCGGCGCGTACGTTCATCGTCGCCACCGAAAAGCACCTGCTGCACCAGATGCAGAGGGCCGCGCCGGAAAAGACCTTCATCGCCGCGCCGGGCGCGGACGGCAGTTGCGACTGCGCGCGCTGCCCGTTCATGGCCCTGAACACGCTCGATAAGCTTTATTTGTCGCTGCTCAACATGGCGCCCCGGATCGAACTGCCTGAGGATTTGCGCCGGCGCGCGCTGACGCCGTTGCAGCGGATGCTCGAGATGTCGCCCCCCGCCCAGGCCGCGCCCAAGGCGCGCTTGAGCGCCGCGGCCGAATAGCGCCGCTTCCCCATCCGTGAGTCTCGACCCCGCCGAAATCGAGCGCGTCATCGACGCGGCGCTGGCCGAGGATATCGGCCAAGGCGACGTGACGACGCGGGCGACCATTCCCGCCGGAACGCGCCTCGCCCTCGTCATGGCGACGCGCCAGGACATCGTCTTGGCGGGCATCGACGTCGCGGGCGCGGTCTTTCGCCGGCTCGCGCCCGAGGCCACCTTCGCCGTTTTGGTCCCGGACGGCGCCCGCGCGCCCGCCGGCACGGCGCTGGCCCGCATCGAAGGCCCCGCCCAGGGCCTTTTGACGGCCGAGCGCACCGCGCTCAATCTCGTCCAGTTCATGTCCGGCATCGCCACCCTGACGCGCGCCTACGTTGATCGCCTCGAAGGCACCCGCGCGCGGCTGCTGGACACCCGCAAGACGACCCCGGGCCTGCGCGCTCTGTCCAAGTACGCGACCCGCATGGGCGGCGCGACCAATCACCGCTTGCGCCTCGACGACGGCATTCTCATCAAGGACAACCACGTCGCCGTCGCCGGCTCGGTCGGCGAGGCGGTGCGCCGGGCGCGCGCGGCCGCCACCGGCATCAAGGACGTGCGCGCCGAATGCGACACCTTGGATCAAGTGAAAGATGCGTTGGCCGCCGGCGCGGACTCGCTGTTGCTCGACAACATGACGCCGCCGCAATTGCGCGAGGCGGTCCGGATCGCGGCCGGCCGCGTGCCGCTGGAAGCCTCGGGCGGCGTGACCCTGGACACCATCCGCGCCATCGCCGAAACCGGGGTCGATTTCATCTCGACGGGACGCATCACCCAGGCCGCGCCCGCCGTCGACATCGGCCTCGACATCGTCGATTAAGGTTAACGCCCCCTTTTCGATCCCATCAGCCTTCGGTAATCCCTATGCTTTATGGGTGGTCGAGACCCCACCCCTCGGGGCGGCCCTTTCCCTTGCCGAACCCCGGAAATCGCGGTACGAAAAGTCCCTTTTCCGCAGTGCGGCAAGACCTTAACGGACCCCCACGAACCCCAGGGAATCACATGGCAAGACGCAAAATCGCCCTCATCGGCGCCGGCAACATCGGCGGCACGCTGGCCCACCTGATCGGCCTCAAGGAACTGGGCGACGTCGTCCTGTTCGACGTCGTCGAAGGCGTGCCGCAGGGCAAGTCCTTGGACCTGATCCAGTCCTCGGCCATCGAGGGCTTCGACGCCAACATGGTCGGCGCCAACGATTACACCGCGCTCAAGGGCGCCGACGTGGTCATCGTCACCGCCGGCGTCGCCCGCAAGCCGGGCATGAGCCGCGACGATTTGATCGGCATCAACGCCAAGGTCATGGCCGCCGTCGGCGAGGGCATCCGCACCCACTGCCCGGGCGCGTTCGTCGTCTGCGTCACCAACCCGCTGGACGCCATGGTCTGGGCGCTGCGCGAGGCCTCAGGGCTGCCGCACCACATGGTGGTCGGCATGGCGGGCGTGCTCGACTCGGCGCGC
>CAYIQU010000291.1:0-3160 GCA_964365645.1 uncultured Hyphomicrobiales bacterium
TTTTCCTGCTGGAACGAGAACGACCCCAACCGCGCCAAGATCGAGGGCGCGACCGAAAGCGACCGCGAGTTTGCCTCGTGCGTGCGCATCGCCCGGCGCGCGGTCATGGCCGCCCTGGAAGACCCCACCCAAGGAGCGACCCATTATCACGCCAAGGGCGCGACGCCGCCGTGGACAACGGGACGAACGCCGTCGGCCGCCATCGGCAACCATCTTTTCTACAACGACGTGGAGTAGCCCCCATGTGGCCCGCGATTCTAGGTCCCGTCATTTCGGGAATTTTTTCGGTCATCGACAAGGCGGTCGAGGACAAGGACCAGGCGACGCAGATCAAGGCGCGCCTGCAGGAAATGGTGCTGACCGGCCAGATGCGCGAAATCGAGGAAGCCGCGGCCAACATCCGCGCCGAGGCGATGGGCGATAGCTGGCTGCAGCGGTCGTGGCGGCCGCTGACCATGCTCACCTTCGTGTCCCTGATCGTCGCCAAGTGGCTGGGCTTCACCGCGCCCGGCGTGACGGAAGCCGTCGAATTGGCCTTGTTCGAGATCATCAAGATCGGCCTGGGCGGCTACGTCGTCGGCCGCAGCGTCGAAAAGGGAATCCGGGTGTGGAAGGAGAAGTAGGATATTATTGGCGCTTATCCCGTATTTGACGGATGGCGGGCGCGACTATTAAGGCGCCTAAGACGGGATAGCGCGGCAATTTTGATAGCTTTAAGTGTTAGGTTCGTTCCAGTCGCGGCCTTCCCCGGGGCTGCGGCGGCGGTCGTAGTTATGCCTACCTTGTCCGGGGAAGACGAGGTTGCTGCGCTCTGCATAGAGTTTGTCGGACGCATACAAGCCTCGATCATCCTCCTTCTGGCTATAAACCCTAGCGTAACCGCCTCTGTGTCGTTGGCCGAATTTGTCGATGTAATCGACGTAACCGTATATCACCAGGGTTTTAGATTTCAGTTCGTCAGCATAGGCGAATCTAGGATCGAGTAGATCGGGAAAAGGTTCTATGTGGAAGATGTAGCCGCCAGTAACCAAAAAAGCTCTGGTGGTATCGCGGCTATCGGTGTTGTCGTCGGGGAGTACATCAGGCAAGCGATTACCATCCACCCATTTGGGTGTGAGGAATACGTCCGTGACTTTAGCTGGGGTCCTGCCAAAGTTTTTAACTTCAACCTTTATGAACGTGAAGCCGCTGTCATCGAGGTTAAGACCCGGCGAAGTATGGGACAATTGGACATAGGCGCGCTCAGAAGCGACGGAATGCTCATCTATGCGGGAGGTGGTGCGCGACAAGGAACAAGTGAATATCGCGAGAAAAAATGTGAACAAAACCAACAAAGAATCCGTGATTTTAAGTTGGAGCCCCAAGAACGAAGGCCAGTATTCGTTTCGCTCCTCGTTGCTATGTTGAGTGGGCTTAGCGGATTTGTCGTCGCTAAATTTGGGTGGAAAAGTTGGGGCAGGGGAAATCACATTATTGGTTTTTGTATTTTGGCTTTGGCTCTTTTCTTGGCCTTTGAGGCTACCATTGGATTCTTTCTTGGTCTGGATTTGTGGGGCCTGGGAAGAAGAATTTTGTGATGATTCATATGCTTTATATCCCAAAGAATCTGCGCGTGCGCCATTTACTGCTACAAGTGCCGCTAAAATTAAGCCGACGATGGCGTGCATTTTTAACATCCTTTGATGGCCTCGCCGAAGATGTCCGTATTTTCCCGATTATTGTACCGGAATTGAAACTCCGCGACGTACAGCGGCAGATATTTCCGGCTCACTTTGTGGAACGTACCGATGATGCCGCGCTTGAAGATGCTCCAGAAGCCCTCAATCGTGTTCGTATGAACGGCACCGACGACATACTTGTCGCTCGTGTGGTTGCCGGACTTATGGGGATATCCAGTCAGGTATTTGTAGGCTTGGTTTTCATCGGTCGCGAGCAAGCTGAACAAGACCGAGACGGACGCGCCGAGAACAACGCTAAATCAGCGGTAGATTCTTTTTGGAGCGCGGCGCCTTGCGCCGACGATCGGCCGCGCGGCGCTCGATGCCGGTAGGCGGGTTGCCGGCGTCGCGGCGACGGTCGATTTCCGCGCGCGGCGCGAAGTCGATATGCCGCCGCGTCGTGTCGCGCAGGCGTTCGGCCAGCGTCAGCGCCAGCGAATGATAGAACCGCCCGGCGAAACCAAGGTCGCCCATCATCAGCGCCTGGATCATTTCCGCCGGAATGCACAACGCGCGCACCGCCGTATCGGCGATGACGCTGGCGCTGGCCGGCGCGTTGTCGACGAAGGCCATTTCACCGAAGACGTCGCCGCGGCCGAGATAGACGATCTCGACCCGGCCGCCGCCCGCGCCCGTGCGCAAAACGCGCGCGGTGCCTTCCTCGATCACGAAAATGTAGCCGGGGCGCGATCCTTCCTCGATGATCGTTTCGCCCGCGTCATAGGCGTGGGTGTCGGCGCCCTTGAGAAGAAATATCTCCTCCTCGGGCAAAAGACGCGGAAACGCCGCGCCGAACGACCGCATCAGGTCATTGGCGACATTCTCGCGCATGAACTTCAGCTTGACGACCTGCATCAGCGTCCACCTTCGCGCGTTCATCGCGCGCCGCACCTGCGGACGGTTGCCCTTCCCCGTGTTCTTATTTGAAATAATAATAGGCGCAAGATGGAACAATAACAATCGCAGGTTACTTGCGGGTACGAAACGATCCCCCCGCCTTTCCCCCACCCGGCCCGACTTGGTGCGCCGACGAATCGGGGAAAACCGCGCCGTTCAGGCCGCCTTGCGGGTGCGATGGATCAAGGAGAGAACCTCCAGCGCCGCCGTCGGAATGTGGGTTCCCGGTGGATAAACCGCCGCCACGCCGGCGGAGCGAAGGAAATCCACGTCCTTGGGCGGAACCACGCCGCCCACCACCACCACCATGTCCCCCGCGCCTTGGCGTTTCAGTTCCGCGATCAACGCCGGCACCAGGGTTTTGTGTCCGGCCGCGTGCGAGGATATGCCGACCACGTCGACGTCGTTTTCGATGGCCGCCCGAGCGGCCTCTTCCGGAGTCGCGAACAGCGGACCGATGTCGACCTCGAAGCCGAGATCGGCGAACGCCGTCGCGATCACCTTGGCGCCGCGATCATGCCCGTCCTGGCCGAGCTTGGCGACCA
>CAYIQU010000292.1:0-3158 GCA_964365645.1 uncultured Hyphomicrobiales bacterium
CGGTCATGACGGGGCGCTCCTGTTGGGCGGCGCGCCCCCGCCGGCCGGCGGGCGCGAAGAAGAAAGGATGGCCGCGACCACGTCCGCCAGCGCCCGGGCGGCGTCGGGCCGGGCGAAGGCCGCCGCGCGGGCGGCGCAGGCGGCGAGCGCGGCGGGATCGGCGAACAAGCGCGCCAGGCGCTCGGCCAGCGCTTCGGGCGTGAAATCGGTCTCGCCCATCAGCCAGCCGGCGCCGGCATCGACCACGGCGCGGGCGTTGGCGGCCTGGTGGTCGTCGGCGGCGAAGCGATAGGGCACCAGGATCGCCGGCCGGCCGAGCGCCGCCAGTTCGGCGACCGTCGAGGCTCCGGCGCGGGAAATGACCACGTGCGCCGCCGCCATGCGCTGGGGCGCGTCGTCGAAGAAGGGCGACAGTTCCGCCGCGATCCCAAGGGCGCGATAGGCCGCGCCCGCGCGTTCCAGGTCCTCGGCGCGGCACTGCTGGACGACGACCAGGCGGCGGCGGAGGTCCTCGGGCAGTCGGGCGACGGCGGCGGGCACCACGTCGGCGAAGATGCGCGCGCCTTGGCTGCCGCCGATGACGAAAAGATTGAACGGGCCGTCGGCCGTGGGCGGCCGGGTGGGCGCCTCGATGCGGGCCGCCGCCACCGCCGGGCGCACCGGCATTCCGGTCCGCGCGGTCAGGGCCGCGACGCCGGCCGGAACGCCCGCGGTCGCGGGAAACGACGTGGCGACGCGGCGGACCCGTTTCGCCAGGAGCCGGTTGGCGCGGCCCAGCACCGCGTTCTGTTCGTGGATCGCCGTCGGCAGGCCCCTGAGGATCGCCGCGATCATGGTCGGAAACGAGGCGTAGCCGCCGAAACCGACGACGGCGCTGGGCGCGAGCCGGCCGAGCAGCCCGAACGCCTGCACCGCGCCGAGGCCGAGGCTGAGAACGCCTTGAACCCGGCGCCACAGGCCCTTGCCGGCGATGCCGCCGGCGGCGATGCGGTGCATGTCCACTTGGCGATCGTTGACGTGGATGGCGCGGCCGCGCGCATCGGTGACCAGGGCCAAGCGAAAGCCCCGCCCCGCCAGCTCGACGGCCAGCGCTTCGGCCGGAAAGACGTGGCCGCCGGTGCCGCCGGCGGCCAGGACGATGAGCTTGCCCGCGAGCGCGCTCATCGCCGCCCCCCGTCGAACAAGCCCTCTTCGCCCGGTCGCTCGCGCGTCAAGGCGAGCACCATGCCCATGCCGATGGCCAGCCCCAGCGTCGAGGAGCCGCCGTAGGACACGAACGGCAAGGTCATGCCCTTGGGCGGCATCAGGTGAATCGCGGACGCCATGTTGATGAGCGCCTGAAGCCCGAACTGGACGAGAAGCCCGGCGGTGGCGATCAACACGAACAGGTCGCGGCCCTTGAGCACCCGCGCGAACCCGCGCAGCACCAGAAACAGGAACAGGCCGATCAGGATCAGGCCGGTGATGGTTCCGAATTCCTCGCCGGCGACGGCGAAGATGAAATCGGCGTGCGCGTCGGGCAGCACGCGCTTGATCTGCCCTTCGCCGGGGCCGCGCCCGAGCAGGCCGCCGTTGCGCAGCGCGTCCAGCGCGCGCGCGACCTGGAAGCCCTCGCCGCCCGAGGGATCGAAGAAGCGATCGACCCGCGCCTGGACGTGGGAAAAGGCGAAGTACGCGCCGACGCTGATGCCGATGCAGCCGAGCCCGATCGCCGCGACCAAAACCAGCGCCAGCCCGGCGAGGAAGACCTCCACGCCCCACACCGCCGCGATCAACAACGTCTGGCCGACGTCGGGCTGCATCAGCAGCAACAGGGCGAGCGCGAGAAACAGCCCCGTCGCCAGGGCGAAGCCGGGGAAGCGCTCGTCGGTGCGGCGCCTGGCGAACAGCCACGCCGCGACCACCGCGAAACCGGGCTTGGCGAATTCGGACGGCTGCAACGACACGCCGCCGATTTGCAGCCAGCGCACCGCGCCCTTGATCTCGACGCCCTTGAACAGCACCACCACCAGCAGAAGGGCGGCAACGGCCAGCGCCGCCGCGCCCAGGCGCTTGACCCCTTGGGACGAGAGAAACGACACCGTCAGCATGATGGCGAGGCCGAGCGAGAGGAACACGAACTGGCGCCGGACGAAATAGAAGGTGTCGAGGTTGAGCCGCTCGGCCACCGCCGGCGAGGCGGCCATGGTCAGCACCGCGCCCAGCGCGATCAGCAGGACGACCGCGCCCAGCGCCCAGCGGTCCACCGTCCACCACCAGCGGGCGAGAAGACTCGTGTCGGTGCGGGCGAACGTGATCATCGGCGCGCTCCTTTCGGAACGACGGAGACCGCCTCGGGCTCGCTCCGTTCGCCGGGCAGGCCCTCGACCAGCGCGCGGAACGCCTCGCCGCGCGCCTCGAAGTTGGCGAACTGGTCGAACGAGGCGCACGCCGGCGACAGCAAAACGACGCCGCCCGCGCCGTCGGCGAGCGCGGAATCGCGCATATCGGCGAGCGCCGCCGCGCGGGCGGCGGCGGCGGCGGCGGCCAGATCGCCCGACACGGTTGCCTCGATCTTTTTGTCCTTCAGGAATTGGGCGAAGGCGGGCGCCGCCTCGCCGATCAGGAAGGCGCGACGGACGCGACCCAGGAACGGCTCGGCCGCCGTCAGGCCGCCCTCCTTCGCCCGCCCGCCCGCGATCCAGTAGACGCGAGGATAGCACGCCAGCGCGCGGGCCGCGGCGTCGGCGTTGGTCGCCTTGCTGTCGTTGACGTAGGCGACGCCGTCGACGATGGCGATGGTTTCCTGGCGGTGCGCCAGGCCGGGAAAGCTGCGCATGCAGGCGACGGCGACGGAAGGCTCGACGCCGGCCGCCGTGCAGGCGGCGAAAGCGGCCGCCGCGTTCTGGGCGTTGTGCGCGCCGGGCAGCGTCCGCATCGCCGCCATGTCGGCGACGGCCGTGTTTTTTCCGCCCCGGTCGTCGTGGAGAGTGCCGTCTTGGACGTAGACGCCGCCCTCGGCGCGGCGGGTGGATGAGATCGGAATCACCACTTGCTCGTCGGCGGCCTTGAGTTCGCGCCAGATCCGTTCGCACGCGGGATCGTCGATGCCGATGACGGCCGTGCGCGGCTTGGTCTGGCGGTGAAAAATCTGGCGCTTGGCGGCGGCGTAGCCCGCC
>CAYIQU010000293.1:0-1218 GCA_964365645.1 uncultured Hyphomicrobiales bacterium
TATTACGGACTGGCCGACGCCACCATCGGTTCGTTTTCCATCCGCGACGCCTACGTCGACCCCGCCGAGCACGACCGCCTGGTCGCGGAACTGCGCGCCCAGGGATCGGTCAGCGATTTCCTCGCCCAGATCCGCGACAAGGCGGGCGCGCCCCACTGGCTGACCCTGTCCGCCCGCCGGGTCCGCTATGACGACCAGGACGCCATCATCGTCGCCTCCGTCGACATCACCAACTTGCGCCGCGCCGAGAAAGCGGAACAGCGCGCCCTGCGGGAAATGACCGGCGTGGTCAACGCCGTCGCCGACGGCCTGATCGGCATCGACGCGAAAGGCGTCATCCGCCTTTTCAACCCGGCGGCGGAGAAAATTTTCGGCTATACGGCCGCCGAGGCGACGGGTCGCAACGTGTCGATCCTGATGCCGTCGCCGTTCGCCCAGGAGCACGACGGCTATATGGCGAACTATCTGCGCACCGGTGTCGCCAAGGTGATCGGCAAGGGCCGCGAGGTGATCGGCCGACGCAAGGACGGCTCGACGTTTCCCATGTCGCTGGCCATCAACGACGTCCGGGCCGACGGCCCCTCCGGCGCCGACGCCGAGGGGGAATCCCTCCGCGTGCGGTTCATCGGCGCCATCCGCGACATCACCGAGCGCAAGCAGGCCGAGACCGCCCTGCTCACGGCCAAGAGCCAGGCCGAGATCGCCAACCGGGCGAAAAGCGATTTCCTCGCCCACGTCACCCACGAATTGCGCACGCCCTTGAACGCCATTCTCGGCTTCGCCGACATGATCCGGGCGCGCGCCCTGGGGGCCGATGCGCTCGATCGCTACGCCGAGTACGGCGACCACATCCACGGCAGCGGACGCAGCCTGTTGAAAATCATCGACGGGCTGCTCGACATGACCACGACCGAGGCGGGACGCTATGTTCTCGCCGAGGAAACCCTGACGCTGGCCCAGATCGTCACGCCGGTTCTCGACTCGCTGCGGCCCGCCGCCGAGGGCGTCGGCGTTCGACTGGCGGCGGAGTTCCCGCCGACCCTGCCCGCCCTGCGCGTCGACGTCCACGCCGTCCGCCAGGTCTTCGGCAACGTCTTGTCGAACGCCCTCAAGTTCACGCCCCGGAACGGCGCCATCGTCGTGTCGGCGGCCATCGAGGAATCGGGCGCCGTCGCCGTGACCGTCGCCGCCACCGGATGCGGCCTCCCGCCGGCACGC
>CAYIQU010000293.1:1228-3155 GCA_964365645.1 uncultured Hyphomicrobiales bacterium
CGCCGGAACGCCTGGCCCGCATCTTCGAGCCGTTCGTCCGCACCGACGCCTACGTCGCCCGGCCGAACGAGGGCATGGGAATCGGCCTCGCCGTTTCCCGCAGTTTCATGGAATTGCACGGCGGCACCCTGGATATCCAAAGCGTCGAGGGCCGGGGAACCACCGTCGTCGTCCGCTTTCCCGCCTCGCGGATTGCCGGGCTGTAGACCGGTTTTCCCGATCCTTCCTTTTTTTTCTTCCTTCCCGCCCCGCCGCCGGCCGTTTCGTTAACGATTTGGCAACCGGAAATCGGTCGAATATCGGACCCAAGGAGGGTCCCGACCGCCATGGCCCCGATTTTCGGTCCCAGCGAAAAGAAGCCCCTGCCGCCGGCCGCGCCGATCAGTTGGGTGCGCAATCGGAACGGCAACTTCTACAAATTCGTGACGCTTCGCGCCGATCGCGCCGGCATTGCCGGCGGCGGCGTATTCGCGATCTGGCATTCGGGCGCGAAGCCGCGCTGGGTCATGGTCGGCGAAAGCGACGACTTGGCCAAAACCATCGGCGGCTTGATCGACGACACGGAGCTTCTTCAATACAACGCCAGCGGCGGGCTGTTCATATCCTGGGCGCTGATCAAGCCCGCGTACCGCGCCGGCATCGTCAAATACCTGCGCGAAACCATGAAGCCGCTGATCGAGCGCGGCCAACCCATCGACGACAAGGTCGAGCCGATCCCGGTTCTCGCCCCGGGCGGCGCGGACCGTCCAAACCAATAACCGGGCGCGAGGATCGCCGCCGGATCTTTGCGTTTCGGCGCATCCGCGCAGTCTTTAATTCTTGGCGCCTTCGCGCCGGGCGGCCAAGCCGGCGATTTCCCCGATCACCGCGTTCAAGTCGTAATCCTTGGGCGTGAAGACGCGCTTGACGCCGCTCCGGGTCAGGCGCCGGGCGTCGGCGGGGGGAATGATCCCGCCCGCGACCACCGGCGTCGCCCCCATCCCCTCGGCGCGCAGGCCCTTCAGCACCGCCTCGATCAGCGGCAGGTGCGATCCCGACAAAATCGAAATCCCGACCACGTCGGCGCCTTCCTGCGCGGCGGCGCGCACGATCCGCTCGGGGCTCGTGCGGATGCCTTCGTAGATCACCTCGAACCCGGCGGCGCGGGCGCGCAGCGCGATCTGTTCGGCGCCGTTGGAGTGGCCGTCGAGGCCCGGCTTGGCGAGCAGGAATCGCGGCGGCCGGCCGAGCCGGGCCGCCAGTTGCTTGACCCGCGCCCGCACGCCATCCAGCGAAGCGCCGGCGCCGGTGTGGGCCCCGCCGATGCCGGTCGGCGCGCGGTATTCGCCGAAGACGCGGCGCAGCGCGTCCGCCCATTCGCCGGTGGTGACGCCGGCGCGGGCGCAGGCGATCGAGGGTTCCATGATGTTCTCGCCCCGGCGCGCGGCGCGCTCCAGTTCCTTCAAGGCGCGTTCGACCGCCCGGCCGTCGCGCTTTTTGCGCCAGGCGGAAAGCCTTCGCACCTGTTCGGCCTCGACCCCGGGATCGACGGTGAGAAACCCCTGGCCGCCCGCGGCCAGCGGCGATTCCTCGCCCTCGGCGAAGCAATTGACGCCGACCACGCGGCGCGCGCCGGATTCGATCGCGGCCAGCCGCCGGGCGTTCGATTCCACCAGCCGGCGCTTCATGACGCCCTTCTCGATGGCGGCGGCGGCGCCGCCCAGGGCGGCGATCGCGGCCATTTCCTTTTTCGCCGCCGCGACGATTTCCGCCGTCTTGGCGGCAATGGCCGGCGAGCCGTCGAGAATGTCGGGAAATTCGAGCAGGTCGGTCTCGAAGGCGACGATCTGCTGCATCCGGATCGACCATTGCTGGTCCCAGGGACGGGGCAAGCCGAGCGCCTCGTTCCACGCCGGCAACTGCACCGCGCGGGCGCGGGCGTCCTTGG
>CAYIQU010000294.1:0-3154 GCA_964365645.1 uncultured Hyphomicrobiales bacterium
CCTCGCCCGTATCCGTTCCCAGGCGCTCGCGCAGGACTTCCGACTCGAACGCGTTGAGCCGGCAGCCGAAGGTGATGACGCGCGGCGCGTTCATGGCGCGCCCCCGAACAGCGACGGATCGAGCGTGCCGCGAAACCCGGTCGCGACCGGGCCGGTCAGCAAAACGTGATTGTCGGGCAGCCATTCGACCGCCAGCACGCCGCCGTCGAGGCGGATGCGCGCGCGCCGCCCGGTCAAGCCGCGCCGGGCGGCCGCGACCAGGGCCGCGCACGCGCCCGAACCGCAGGCGCGCGTGATGCCGGCGCCGCGTTCCCAGACCCTGAGGCGGATCTCGGACTCCGAGATCACCTGCGCGATTTCGATGTTGGCGCGTTCGGGAAACAACGGATGGTGTTCGAGTTTCGGTCCCAGCGCGGCAAGCGCGATGGCGTCCGCATCGGCGACGAAGAACACCGCGTGCGGGTTGCCGACGTTGACGCCGACCGGGTCCTTGAGCGGCCCCTCGGTGACGTCGAGATGAAGCGTGTCCATCGCCCGGGCCAGGGGAATGTCGCGCCAATCGAGCCGCGCGGGCCCCATGTCGACGGAAATCTCGCCGCCCGGCGCGGCCTCGGAATCGAGCAGGCCGGCCGTCGTTTCCAGCACGACGTGGGTCGCGTTCTTTTCCGCCATCAACAGCCAGGCGACGCAGCGGCTGGCGTTGCCGCAGGCGCCGGCCTCGCCGCCGTCGGCGTTGCGAAACGACACGAAGGCGTCGGCGAGCGCGTTTTGAGCCGGGCCGATGACCACCACCTGGTCGCAGCCGACGCCGGTATGGCGGTCGGCGATGCGCCGCGCCGCCGCCGCATCGAGGGCGATCGGCGCCCGGCGGGCGTCCAGCACGACGAAGTCGTTGCCGAGCCCATGCATCTTCAGGAATTCAACGGCCATGGCCCGCCTTAATTAAGAGTGCCCGGGGCCGGTGTCCACGGTTTCCCGCGACCGGGCGGCGGCTCACCGGGCTTTTCCGCCATTGGCGCGGAGGAACGCCTGCATGTGAAAGCGGGCCTGGGCCGGTTCCGAGGCGAAGTCGCGGCCGACCGGACAGGCGTGCCGGGCGAGGCAGCCGAAACCGACGCAGGCCGCCCCGAGCGGGTCCTCGAGATAGCGCACGCAGGCCGGCACGTCGTAGGCGCGCCCGGGCGCGGACGCGCCCAAAACCAAAGACCCGGCGGCATCCTCGGCGCCCGGTTTTGCAAATCGGCGGCCTCCGCCGCCGGGGGTGAAGGCGTCCACGGGGCAGCCCTTGAGACAGGGTTGCGCCCGGCACCGGGCGCACGGATTGTCCGGCGGCGATCGTTGGGGAAGATCGATCCCGCGCTCGAACAGCAGCGCCGCCCGATAGGCGTGCCATAGCCCGAAGTCGGGTTGAATGAGAATGCCGAGCGGCGAGGCGGCCAGGCCTTCGGCCTTCGCCGCCCAGGTTTGGAACGGCAAGTAAGGCGGCCCGTCGAAGGGGAAGAGAGCCGTCGCGCCGAGATCGCGGGCCAGCGGCGCAAGGGTTCGCCGCGTCCAGGAATCGAGCGGATTGGCCTCGGCCTCGGCGGCGGTTCCGCCCGCCGCCCGAAACGCCCGCCACATCGCCGGGCCGGCGTTGCCCAAAAGAACGAGGCTCGCCCGGCCGTCGCCGGCCGCGCCCGGCACCCGATCCTCAGGCACGGGATGAAACCCGCCCCGGCACAGGAACCCGGCGGCGTCGGCGGTGCGCGCGATGTCGGCGTAAAGAGGGGATTTGGCGGGGGCCATGGATAATACTTGATTGCCCCGCTATGCGGGTCAAGCCGCTCAATCCCCCTATTTAAGCAGGCAGGCCTTCCTCGGCCGCCGCGCGGATCAGCGCCCGCACGCTGCGCCGGGCCCGCGCGTCCCGGATCGCCCAATAGGCGGCGACGAAGGATTCCGCTTCCTCGTCGCCGATGCCCGCCTTTCGCGCCGCTTTCGTCTCTTTCGTGGGCAGGGCGCGCTCGAAGAAATAATCGACGGAAACATCCAGCACCGCCGCCAAGCTGTACAGTTCCGCCGCCGACAACTCGCCCCGGCCCTGCTCGACGGCGGCCAGGGCGCCCGTCCTGGCCCCGATCGCGGATTCAAGGCTGGCCACGTCCAGCCCCAGCGCCCGCCGACGGCGGCCGAGCCGTTCGCCCAGAACCCGTGTAACGTCCGAGAGGCCCCTTCGGCCCTTTCGCCCCGATGTCGCCCGCATGGCACGTTTCCCCCTCAAACACAATTTTTAGTATATGTCACTGTTTACAGGCACTTTTTGATATATGCCGAACGGCCGAATTAATCCAGACTCTTCGGCGGTTCCGCTTGTCCCCTCCGTCTTGACGCACCCCCCGCCGGGGCCTAAAGTCCGCGCCCTCGACCACGACGGTCCCCCGAGGGGGACCCCGCCAGTCCGCGAGTTTCGCGCACTGGCGATTTTTGTTGCCGGCGCAAGAGACCGGTTGGCGATTTTTGTTGTTTATCGGACACCGACGAAAACCCATGTTCGACGGGCTTGGCGCGAAACTGACGGATGTTCTGGAGCGGCTGCGCAAGCGCGGCGCGCTGGCGGAATCCGACGTCGACGAGGTCCTGCGCGAGGTCCGCGTCGCGCTGCTCGAAGCCGACGTCGCGCTAAGCGTGGTCAAGGATTTCATCGCCCGGGTGAAGCCCCGCGCCATCGGCCAGGACGTTTTGCGCAGCGTCACGCCGGGCCAGATGGTGGTGAAGATCGTCCACGACGCCCTGGTCGAAACCTTGGGCGGTCCCGGTGAGGCCGTCATCCAGACCGGCATCAATCCGCCCGTCGCCATCCTCATGCTCGGCCTGCAAGGGTCGGGCAAAACCACCACCACCGGCAAGCTGGCGCTGCGCCTGGACCGGCGCGAGCGCAAAAAAGTGCTGATGGCCTCGCTTGACGTCTATCGTCCGGCCGCGCAACAACAGCTTGCCGTTCTCGGCCAACAGATCGGCGTGCGCACCCTGGCCCCGGTGCTGGGCGAGCGCCCCGTCGCCATCGCCAAGCGGGCGTTGGATACCGCCCGGCGCGAAGCCTTCGACGTCGTTTTGCTCGATACCGCCGGCCGCCTGACGGTCGACGACGCGATGATGGCCGCGGCCGCGGCCGTGC
>CAYIQU010000295.1:0-3144 GCA_964365645.1 uncultured Hyphomicrobiales bacterium
CGGCGGCGGGCATACCTGGCTGCAAATCGGCAAGAAGGTCATCGAGCCCTGCGCCGAGTCCCGCTCCAACCACGACGTGATTTGCGCGCTGGGCAAGCGATTGGGCGGCGATCATCCGGGCTTCGACATGACGGCGTGGGAACTGATCGACGACATGTTGCGCCGGTCCGGCTTTCCATCGGCCGACGAAGTCCACGCCCGGGGCGGGATCGACTGCGCCGGCTCGTTCGAGCACATGCACTTTCTCGACGGCTTCGCTTGGCCCGACAAGAAATTCCGCTTCGCGCCCGACTGGTCGGCGATCGGCGCCAACGCCGCCCGGTTGCCGGCGCTGCCCGATCATTGCGACATTATCGAGAAAGCCGACGCCGCCCATCCCTTCAAGATGGTCGCGGCGCCGGCGCGGAACTACCTCAACTCGACCTTCACCGAAACGCCCGGATCGAAAAAGCGCGAAGGCCGGCCGACGGCGCTGATCCATCCCGAAGACATGGCGGGGCTCGGCGTAGGCGAGGGGGATCGGGTGCGGCTCGGCAACCGGCGGGGCAGCGTCGTGGTTCATGCCCGCGCCTTCGCGGGGCTTCGCCCCGGCGTTCTGGTGGTGGAAGGCATTTGGCCGAACGCCGCCTTCGCGGAAGGACTCGCCCTCAACGTCCTGATCGGCGACGATTCCCCGCCGCCGGCGGGCGGTGCGGCCTTTCACGACACGGCGGTATGGGTGCGGCCGGCTTGAGTGGGGGCGGCGTAAGCTCTTTTTTAACCATGCCGGGCTAGCCTTCGGGCACAAATGGAGCGGGCGGAAGAGACCATGGCGACAAATCGCGCGCACGTCATCGTGCTGGGCAACGAAAAGGGCGGGTCGGGAAAATCGACCACCGCCATGCACCTGATCGTCGCTTGCCTGCGCGACGGGCGCTCGGTCGCCAGCGTCGATCTCGACGCCCGCCAGGGAACCCTGACCCGCTATATCGCCAACCGGCGCAACTTCGCCCGCGCCGAAGGCTTCACGCTGCCGATCCCGGCCCATTACGCCGTCGATCGGCGCAACAACATGGCGATCGGCGCGCCGCTTCTGCCCGAGGAACGGGACCGCCTCGGCCTGCTGCTGGATGGCGCCGCCCTTTCCCACGATATCCTGGTGATCGACACGCCGGGCAGCGACAACGAACTCTCCCGCCTCGGCCATTCCTTCGCCGACACGCTGATTACGCCCTTGAACGACAGCCTGGTCGACTTCGACGTGCTGGCGCACGTCGATCCCCGGACCATGACCATCAAGGCGCCGAGCCATTACGCCGAGATGGTTTGGGGCGCGAAGAAGGATCGCGCCGCCCGCGACGGCGGCTCGATCGACTGGATCGTCATGCGCAACCGGCTGTCGCACCTGGACGCGCGCAACAAGCGCGACATGGAACAGCTGATGCGCGAATTCGCGTCCCGGCTCGGCTGCCGGATGGCGGAAGGCTTCGGCGAGCGGGTCATCTTTCGCGAATTATTCCTGAAGGGCCTGACGCTGTTCGATCTTCCCGACGTCATGCCGGGCGCCATGTCCATGAGCCACGTCGCCGCGCGCCAGGAAGTCCGGGGCCTGATCGAGGCGCTGCGCCTGCCCGCCCGCCGCGCCGCGGCCTGAGCCGGGCCATGCTGACTTGGTTCGTTCTCGGCCTGATCGGATTGGGCGTCGTTCTTCTCCTGATTCACCTGTTCGTCAACACGGACCCGAAGGTGCTGGCGCGCGGCCTGGTCTGGTCGGCGACGGTTCTGCTGATCGGCGGACTGGCCTATCTTGCTTTCAGCGGCCGATCGTCGTGGCTGTTCGTCGCCGTGCCGGCGGCGCTGCCGTGGATCGCCCGGGCCCGGATGCTGGCGCGGATCGTGCGCTTGATCCTGTACGTCAGGGGAAGGACCGGGGCCGCGCGCGGCGGCGCGTCCGGTTCCCGCTCCGGCCCCGATCGCTCCCCGCCCGGCCCCATGGCCCGGGACGAGGCGCTTAAAATCCTGGGGCTGGAGGAGGGCGCCGCCGAGTTCGCGATCCGGGCGGCGCACCGGCGCCTGATCGCGGCCCTGAATCCCGACCAGGGCGGTTCGTCCTACCTGGCGGCCAAGATCAACCAGGCTCGGGATACACTGCTTTCGGGGCGGAAATAGGGTAGCCTGCGAGGTCGCCGGTTCTTCTTGCCCGGCCTTGCCCTGGAAGGGCCGCTGTGGCAAAAACCGCCCTTCCCAGGCCGGGTCCCCCTAGGCCCGGCGCCCGAAGGAATCGCCATGATCAAGCCCGTCAAGAAGGCCGTTTTCCCCGTGGCCGGCCTCGGCACCCGCTTTCTGCCGGCGACCAAGGCTCTGCCCAAGGAGATGCTGCCGATCGTCGACAAGCCGCTGATCCAGTACGCGGTCGAGGAAGCGCGCGACGCCGGCATCGAGGAATTCATCCTGGTCACCGGGCGCGGCAAGACGGTGATGGAGGATCATTTCGACCACGCCGTCGAGCTGGAGCAGACCTTGATGGAGCGCGGCAAGAACGAAGCGCTCAAGGAAGTGCTCGATTGCCTGCCGGAAACGGGCCGCGTCTATTACACCCGCCAGCAGAAGCCGCTCGGGCTGGGTCACGCGGTGTGGTGCGCGCGCAGTTTCATCCACGACGAGCCGTTCGCGATCCTGCTCGCCGACGATTTGATCATGGCCGAGCCGGGCTGCCTGAAGCAGATGGTCGACGTCTATTCCCAGGTCGGCGGCAACCTGGTCGCGGTCGAGGACGTGCCGCGCGAAATGACCAACCGCTACGGTATTCTCGACGTCGCCGAGGAAAAAGGCGATCTGGCCCGCGCCAAGGGATTGGTCGAGAAGCCGGACCCCAAGGTCGCGCCGTCCACGCTGTCCATCATCGGCCGCTACATCCTGCAACCCGAGGTCTTCCGCCATCTCGACCGCCGGGAAAAAGGCGCGGGCGGCGAGATTCAATTGACCGACGCCATGGCCCGCACCATCGGCGAGGTTCCGTTGCACGGGCTGCGCTTCAAGGGCCGTCGCTTCGATTGCGGCAGCAAGAGCGGGTTCATCGAAGCCAATGTCGCCTTCGGCCTCAAGCGCCCCGACATGGCCGCCGATCTCAAGGACATGTTGCGCCGCTATCTTTAGGCGCGCGCG
>CAYIQU010000296.1:0-3126 GCA_964365645.1 uncultured Hyphomicrobiales bacterium
GCAGGACCTCGGCGTCGGCGTGGAGATAGCATTGGGGATCGCGGTAGACCGGCTTGCCGGTGAAATTGTCGGCGGTGCCATAGCGCAGATCGATCTTCACCCCGTGGCGTGCTTCGGCGATTTCGACCAGCATGACGCGCGATTTTCCCCTCGGCCGCCATTTCCTCGGCGGCAGCCGGGCAGTATAAACGTCTTCCTTCCCGGCGACAGCGGGTCTCGCGCGCGATGCCTTCCTTTTCCTCCTGGCTGTTTCTCGGCGTGGTGCTGGCCGCGCTGCTGGACGCGTTCGGCGTCCCCTTCGCCGGCAACGCCGCGATCGGGGCGCTGGCGCTATTCATCGTGCTTGAAGTTCGCCGGGTCGCCTGGCCGCAGCTCTTGATCGCGGGCGCGCTGCTGACCGCGGGAATCGTCGCGGCGACGAGCGCCGGCGCGCCGGCCGGAACCATGGCCAAGGGGCTGAAGAACTCGCTGCCGTTTCTCGTGCTGTTTGGCGCGGTCGCCTGGCTCAACGTGCCGGCATCGGAAAGCCGGTCCTTGCGCGCGGCGCGCGATGCCGTCGCGGGCCAGCCGCCCGGCTGGCGGTTCGCGACCCTGGCGGTGGCCGCGCACCTGTTGGGGTCGGTGTTCAATCTGGTCGCCGTATCGCTGCTCTCCGTCCTGATCGGGCATCAGGACGAGCCCGCGACCCGCCGCCGGCTCGCGCGCGCGCTGTTGCAGGGCTTCGCCACCGCGACGTGCTGGTCGCCGCTGTTCGTCGGCACCGCCGTCATTCTCGCCGTGTTGCCCGAGGCGCGCTGGGTGACGATCGCGCCGTTCGGGGTCGGGCTGGCGCTGCTGCTGCTCGCGCTCGCCTGGGGCGCGGATCGGGCGTTCAATCCCGCCCGCGCGCCGCTCGGCACGCCGGGCACGCCGCTGCCCGCGTGGGCGGTCCGGCGGATCGCCCTTCTGGTCGGGGTGCTGCTGATGCTGGCGATGGGGCTGGTGGAAGCCACCGGGCTTTCGATTCCGATCGCGCTCGGCCTGATCGCGCCGCCGTTCGCCGCCGTGTGGCAGGCCGCCCGCCGCCAAGAGAATCGCCGCGAGGCGGCCGAGGCCCTGGCCGCCGTCGCCCAGATGGCCGGGCGCGTGGCGCGCGGGTTCGAGACGTTGCGCACCGAAACCCTGATGTTCTCGGCCGCCAACATTTTCAGCGCCGGCATCGCCCGGATCGTTCCGGAAGCCGAAGCCCAGGCCGCGCTGGCCCGGCTCGGCCTCGGTCCCGACGGCCTGATCGTCGTCTTGGCGCTCGGCCTGGTGATGGCCAGCGCGATGGGCCTGCATCCGGTGATCGTGGTGATGTTGATCGGCCAAGTGCTGCCGCCGGAAGCTTTCGGCCTGCCGGCCTCGCTGCTGGCGCTCATCTTGATGGCGCTGTGGGGCATGGGCACCAACGCCTCGCCCTTTTCCGCGACCAACATCATCATGAGCCGGGTGGTGGGCATGGGCCATTGGGCCATCGCCTGGCGGTGGAACCTGCCCTTCTCGTTGGCCGGCGCGGGCGTCGTGGCCTTGGCCGGGATCGTTCTGCGCCGCGTGGCGATGGGATAGGATAAAGCCGATGCTGGTCCTTGCCCTCGATACGGCGATGTCGGCGTGCTCGGCGGCGCTGGTCGAAAACGCCGGCCGGCCGGGCGCGCGCGTGCTGGCGGCGCGGACGACGCCGATGGAGCGCGGCCACGCCGAAGCGCTGTTGCCGCTGATCGAAACGATCATGGCCGAGGGCGGGCGGTCGTACGCCGATCTCGATCTCATCGCCGCCACGGTCGGACCCGGCGCCTTCACCGGCATCCGCGTCGGGCTTGCGGCGGCGCGCGGGCTGGCGCTGGCCGCCGACAAACCCTGCGCCGGGGTGACGACGCTGGAAGCTCTCGCGGCGGCGGCGTCATCGGTGGTTGGGGGCGCGCCCGTTCTCGTCGCCGTCGAAAGCCGTCGGTCCGATTTGTTCGTCCAGGCTTTCGGCGCGAACGGGTTGGCGTTATCGGCGCCCGAATCGCTGCCGCCCGAAGGCCTGGGTGCGTTCGCGCGCGAGGCGGGACTGGCGCCGGGGTTCGTCTTGGCCGGCGACGGCGCCGCGCGGGCGGGCGTCGCGTTGGCGGCTGCAGGCATTGTCGCCAGGGTCGTGGAAAGCGCCGCGCCCGATCCGGTGCTGGTCGCGGCGCTGGCCGCCCTGCGCCACGGCACCGAGCGCGCGCTCGCGCCCCGGCCGCTTTACTTGCGCCCGCCCGACGTGACGTTTCCCAAAAACGCCTGAATTACTTTTTCGCCGCTTCCTTGCGCACGCGCAGTCGGTAGGGCGTCAGGGGTCCCGGCGCGCCGGGAGTCTCCGGCGCCAACTCCAGGATCGTGTGCCCGTGTTCGGTGAGCGAGCGCGGCACGTTGCGCAACGGCTCGTTGCCCTTGAGGCGAACCTCCAGCACCTCGCCCGGCCGCAGGCGCTCGATCGCCAGCTTGACCCGCACGAAAGTCATCGGGCACGTCTCGGCGGTGATGTCGAGGACGTCGCCGGGCGCGGCCTGGGTGTCGCCGGGGGTGTGGGCGGGGTTCATGGCCCCGACGATAGCGCGCCCGGCCGGGCGGCAAAACCATGTTGCCGGATTTTGTCCGCGGGCCTTGTCCCGCCGGGGGCGTTTTCGTCTATACTACCCCGAAGGGGCGGCGCGCGGTCCGACCGGAACACCGGCGGCTTTGAGGAAAAGGACAAGGTTCTGCTCTCCAAAATCGAAAAACTTTGCCTCGAAAAGGGGATGAAGATGACCGGCCAGCGCCGGATCATCGCCCGCGTCCTTTCGGACGCCACCGACCACCCCGACGTCGAGGAAGTGCATCGCCGCGCCAACGCCATCGACCCCAAGATCAGCATCGCCACCGTCTATCGCACCGTGCGGCTGTTCGAGGAGGCGGGCATCCTCTAGAAGCACGACTTCGGCGACGGCCGCTCGCGCTACGAGGAATCGGGCGACGACCACCACGACCACCTGATCGACATCCAGTCGGGCCGGGTGATCGAGTTCCAAAGCGCCGAGATCGAGGCGCTGCAGGACAAGATCGCCCGCCAGCACGGGTTCAAGCTGGTCGGCCACCGGCTCG
>CAYIQU010000297.1:0-2125 GCA_964365645.1 uncultured Hyphomicrobiales bacterium
AAGCGCGCCGGCCGGCTTCGGCGCGGAAGAAACCCTCCAGGTCAAGGGCCGCGCCCAGCCGCTCGCCGTGCGGCGATTCAAGGTTTAGGCATGGACGATTCCCCGCCCCTGTTCGCCGCCGTCCTGCGCCCGAATCGCAGCGCCGGCACGCGCGCCATCAACGTCACCATCGCGCTGCTGGCGGGCGTGTTCTTCCTGACCGGACTCGGTTTCGCGCTGGTCGGCGCCTGGCCGATCTTCGGCTTTCTCGGCCTCGACATCGCGCTGTTGTATGTCGCGTTGCGCTGGAACCTGCGCGCCGCCGACGCCCACGAGACCGTGACCGTGACGGCGCGCGCGCTCACCATCGCGCGGGTCGATCACTGGGGCACGCGCACGACGGAAACGTTCCAGCCTTATTGGGCGCAAGTCGCGCTGAACGAAGGATCAACCCGCCTGGAAATCCGCAGCCACGGGCGAAGCCTGATCGTGGGCGGGTTTTTGGCGCCGGACGAACGCGCGGAGTTCGCCGCCGCGCTGAAGGACGCGCTGGCGCGCAACCGTAGCGCCGCGCCGGAAGCTTCCGGCCGATAACGGACCCGCCTCCAAGTCCGCCCGCGCGCCAAGAGGCGCGCAAATGGGCCCGCGCGCCGAGGGGCGCGCAAATGAGCAAGATCCGGGTGGCCGACGCCGCCCGCCGCCCCCTAGTCTTGGCTTCATGCACGAAAGGATCGCAACCACAGCCGCGCGGGGCTTCTGGCATCGGTTGGCCGGCCTTATAATCACGGCGTTCGATGCGATCATGGCTTGGCAGGATCGGAGCGTCGCGCGGCGTTCGTTGCGCGCCATGGACGAGCGGATGTTGAAAGACGCCGGTTTCAATCGCTGCGACGCGGAAGGAGAAGGGCGCAAACCCTTCTGGCGGGCATGAACGTCGCGACGCCTCTGTCACCTCCTTTTGCCGCGCCGCCCGAGTCCCCCTCGGCGGGCAAGCGGCTCAGGCGCATGGCGCGGGATTACGAGCGGATAGCCTTGGCGATCCGTTTTCTCGACGCGCATTTTCGTGAGCGGCCGGGGTTGGCCACCGTGGCGCGCGCCGTTCATTTAAGCCCTTACCACTTCCAGCGCCTGTTCAGCCGTTGGGCGGGCATCAGCCCGACCCGGTTCTTGCACGCCATCAGTGTGGCGCAAGCACGCCGCCTGTTGCAGGAGAACGAAAGCGTGCTCGGCGCCGCGCTCGACGCCGGGCTTTCGGGGCCCGGGCGGCTGCACGATCTTCTCGTCGCCCACGAGGCCGTGAGTCCAGGCGAGATGAAAAGCCGGGGCGAGGGGTTGACCATCCGCTGGGCCGTGCATCCGGGTCCCTTCGGGCCGTTCGCGCTGTTCCTGTCGCCGCGCGGAATTTGCGGGCTGTCGTTCATCGAAAACGACGAAAAGGAAACCCTTGCCGCCGAACGGGATCGCTGGCCCCGCGCGCGGTTTGTCCACGACCCTGCCGCCACCGCCCCATGGGCGGCGCGGATTTTCCTTTCGGCCCGGGACCAGGAAAAAAACCAGCCCGTACCGCTTCATCTCAGCGGGACCAATTTCCAGGTGCAGGTGTGGCGAGCGTTGCTGTCCCTGCCGCGCGGCCGGGTCGTGTCCTATAACGATGTCGCGCGGCTGATCGGGCGCGCGGGCTGTCCGCGCGCCATCGGCAACGCCATGGCCGCGAACCCGATCGGCTTTTTGATTCCCTGTCACCGGGTGATCCGAGCCACCGGCGCGTTCAATGACTACCGCTGGGGCATCGAACGGCGCAAGGCGATCATCGGCTGGGAAGCGGCGCGCGCGGATTCTTAATCGGTAAAGCCCAAGACGTCGCTCATGCTGTAAAGCCCGGGCTTCTGGCCGCGGGTCCACAGGGCGGCGCGCACCGCCCCTTGGGCGAACACCGCGCGGGAAGACGCCTTGTGGCCGATCTCGATCCGCTCGCCCTCGCCCGCGAAAATCACCGTGTGATCGCCGATGACGTCGCCGCCGCGCAAGGTGGCGAAGCCGATGTCGCCTTTCTTGCGCGCGCCGGTATGGCCGTCGCGCGCGCGCACCGCCTTGTCGGCCAAGGACACCCGGCGGCCGTAGGCGCCCCCCGCGCCCCAACCCCACG
>CAYIQU010000297.1:2135-3106 GCA_964365645.1 uncultured Hyphomicrobiales bacterium
CCGGAGGGCGCATCGACCTTGTGGCGATGGTGCATTTCCAGAATTTCGATGTCGTAGTCGGCGCCCAGCACCTCGGCCGCGCGCCGCGCCAGGCCCAGCGCCAAATTCACGCCGATGGAAAAATTCGCCGCGCGCACGATGACGGCTTTTTTCGCCGCCGCCGCGATCGCCGCGTCGTGCTCCGCGCCCAGGCCCGTCGTGCCGACGATCAGCGCCTTGCCGGTCTGCTCGGCGAGGCGCGCGTGAACCAGCGTCGCGGCGGGCACGGAGAAATCGATGATGGCGTCCGAGGCGGCGAACAGCTCGGCGGGATCGGCGACGGCCACCGCTCCGCACGGCGGAAGCCCGGCCAACAGCGCCACGTCCTGGCCCAGTGCCAGCGAGCCGGCGGCTTCCGAGCCGGCGGCAATGCGCGCGCCCTCGATGGCCGCGACGGCGGCGCTCACCATGCGGCCCATGCGGCCCGCGCATCCGACAATTCCGATTCGCATAACGGAAACTCTCAGCGTTCAACGGTCGACGTTCAAGCGGGCAGCATAAGGGGTTGCGGGGGCCGGGGAAAGACGGCCCTCACCCTCCCGGCCCTGGCGGGCCGGGTCCCTCCCTCTCCCGCCTTCGCGGGAGAGGGTGCCGAGCGCGCGACGCGGGCTTGCGCGCGCGGAGCGCACGAGGCGGGTGAGGGAATGGGGGGCAGGAAAACAGCACGACGAACAGGGGAAAACGGCTCCGCTGACACGCCGCACGTTTTGGTGGATGATTGCCCCAGCCCGCAACCGACGCCGCAACCGCCCGCCTTGCCCCCATGCCTCGACAGGCTCATGGTTCGACGGGCTCACCATGAGGGCCTTTGCTTTTACCTCACCCTGAGCGTGTCGAAGGATGAGGCCCGCAACGCCCAACCCGCGAACCAAAGCCATGGCCAACGAAGAACACCTAAAACTCGCCCGCCAAGGCAAGGACGCCTGGAACAA
>CAYIQU010000298.1:0-3102 GCA_964365645.1 uncultured Hyphomicrobiales bacterium
CGTTCTCGCCGTTGACGACGACGAAGTCGAGGGCGAGGTCCCGGCGCAGGTTCGGCAGGGTCTCGACGACCGCCTTTCGCCCGGAACTGCCGACCACGTCGCCGCAAATCAAGATACGCATCGAACAATCATCCTCGTCAGCTCAGCTTCACGATTTCGCGCTCGGTCGCGATCCAATCCAACGGCTCGTCGCGGTCGTCGGCCGGAACCCGGGCGAGTTCCTGGGCGGCGAAGGCGATGCCGACGGCGACGACTTTTCCTTCGCCGCGCAGGCGGGCGAGCGTCCGATCGTAGAATCCGGCCCCCCAGCCGATGCGGTTGCCGGCGCGGTCGAACCCAAGCAGCGGCACCAATAAAACGCCCGGATCGACTTCGGGCGCGGTCGAGTCGGGTTCGCTAAGACCGAAGACGCCCCCCGCCAGCGCCGCGCCCGGCGTCCAGCGCCGGAAAAGAAGCGGCCGATCCCGGCCCACGATCACCGGCAGCGCGACGACGCACCCCAAGCCGTGCAGGCGCGTCATCAGCGGGCGCACGTCCATCTCGTCCTTCATCGGCCAGTAGGCGGATACCGCGACCCCGCGCTCCAGCCCCAACCGGGCGGCCTGGGCCGCGACCCGTTCGGCGAGCTTCACGGGCGCCGTCGGATCGGCGGCGAAAGCCTCGCGCCGGCGCGACGCGGCTTCGGCCCGCACCGCCTTTTTTTCTTCGTCGAGAGTCATGGGATCATCGAAACGACAACCGCGGAATGTTCCAAGGGGATGGCGCGTGCGGATGGGCGCCGGGTTCCTTTTACGCCCGCCGCCAACGGGCGGCAATGCCTTCCAAACGGCGAAAGGCCCGCCTCCGGCTTTTCGGGAATCCCCGCGCGGGGCGAAAAAAGACACTTCGCCCGTGTATTACGCCCGCCCCGGTTTCGCGCCCGTTTTGGCGCCCGACTCGACTATTCGCGGGGACTTGGGCATGATTTTCGGCACGAAAGTCGATGCCCCGACCGACACATGGTCCGGCAACGCAAGCCGGCGATGCAAAACGGGCCAACGACCGCCTCTGTTTTTCATCCTGAGGTTATGGGAGACCGCAATGGTATCTTTGATAAACGCGCTGACCGGCAACATCGACGACGGTGCGGACGATGTCATGTTCCCCTATCGCCCGGAAGGCTGGACCGTGGACGTGTACCGCAAGCAGGCGGTCGCGGAAGGACTCGAGTTTCAGGAAGACCACCTGGTCCTGATCTGGTCGTTGCAGGAATTCTTCCGCCGGAACAAGGACACGGGCATCAACATGCTCAGGCTGCACGACGCGCTCGAGGAAAAGTTCCACTACAAGGGCGGCCTGAAATACCTCTACCGGATTTGCCCCGGCGGACCGGTGGCGCAGGGCTGCCGTCTGGCCGGATTGAAGGTGCCGGCGGGCGCGATGGATTTGAGCTACGGCAGCGTGGCGTAGCACGACCGAAGTCGTGCGAAGCAAATAGAATAAAGCGCGTAGCGCGACGAAAGTCGTGCGAAGCAAATAGATAAAACGCGTAGCACGACAGAAGTTCGTGCGAAGCAAATAGATAAAACGCGTCGATTTTTTTAAAGTCGCGCCCTAGACCTGCTCCAGGCGGGCGGCGAGGCTTTCGATCCGTTCGGCCATCTGTTCCAGGCGTCGCGCGGCGGCGTCCTCGACGGCGGCGACGGCGCGGGCCGGACGTTCATGGGATTCGTCGCGGGCGGTTTTGAGTTCGTTCTGGGTATCCCACAATTCGTCGGCGACCAGAAGGCTTGCCATCACCAACAGCCGCGCATCGTCGGCCCGTCCGATGGCGGCGGCCAGTTGACCGACCCGCTTGTCGATGAATTCCGCCAAACGGACCAGATGCGCTTCCTGCCCGTCGTCGCAGGCGATGGGATACGTGCGGCCGTTGATTCGCACCGTGACCTGGGCCATGCCCCTTCCTTCCCGTTCAATCCGCCAAAGCCCGGCGCAGCCGATCGACGGCGGTGTCCAATCGGCCGGCGATTTCAGCCTGGGTTTGTTGCAGCGCGGCGTTTTCGTTCCGCAACCGCGCCTGCCGTTCCTCGGCCTCGGCCGAAGAACCGGCGCCGGCTTCGCGCGCCGTCTCGACTCGATCCAGCGCGCGCTCGAGTCCGTCGAGCGCCGAACCGAGGCGCGCTTCGGCGACGCCCAGCCGGGCCGCGTGGCGCGCCGACGGCGACGTTGTATGCAACGGCGGTTGCGAATGAGTCTCTTTCAACAACGCCTCCCTTGGAAGCCGCGAACGGACCCGGTGAAAATCCCCATGCGCCGCAGCATAGGGAGCCACGGCGAACAGCGTCAACCGCCGTAAAAATCCATTGACGGAAAGAGCCTTTCGCCCGAAGGTGCGCCCGGTTTCAGCAAGGCATTCATCGGTTTTTCGGCAGGAGGTTTGCGATGGCGGTACGGGTGGCGATCAACGGTTTCGGGCGCATCGGACGGCTGGTGATGCGGGCGATCATCGAATCCGGACGCAAGGACATCGAGGTTGTGGGCATCAACGAGCTGGGCTCGGGCGAGGCCAACGCCCACCTGCTGCGCTACGACTCGGGCCACGGCCGCCTGCCCATCGACGTCAAGGTCAAGGGCAACATCATGATCGTCGGCAAGTCGACCATCCAGGTCACCGCCGAGAAGGACCCGTCCAAGCTGCCGTGGAAGGCGCTCAAGGTTGACGTGGCCCTGGAATGCACCGGGCGCTTCACCGACCGCGAAACCGCCAGCGCGCACCTGAAAGCCGGCGCGAAAAAGGTTCTGATCTCGGCCCCGGGCACGGATGTCGATCTCACCGTCGTTTACGGCGTCAACCATGGCAAGCTGACCAAGAGCCATCAGATCGTGTCGAACGCGTCGTGCACGACCAACTGCCTGGCCCCGGTCGCCTTCGTGCTGAACGAAGCCTTCGGCATCGAGAAGGGCTACATGACCACCATTCATGCCTACACCGGCGACCAGAACACGGTGGACACGCTGCACAAGGACCTGCGCCGCGCCCGCGCGGCGGCACTGTCCATGATCCCGAGCTCGACCGGCGCGGCCAAGGCGGTCGGCCTGGTGCTGCCGGAACTGAAGGGCAAG